>JAEFAK010000016.1 GCA_016287555.1 Oscillospiraceae bacterium | reverse complement strand
TGCAGATTTGCCCCTCATCCGACCTCGCGCCGCTCGGCCACTTTCCCACGAGGGGGAAGGCTTTGAGAGACGGGGAACGGCGTGCCCGCGGAAAGCTCGCAGGGGAATGGCTTGCCCCTACCGAAAGCCACCGCAGAGACGACGGGAGGGGCAAGCCCCTCCCCTACGGATCACCTTCCCGCGGGTCCCTCATCCGGCGCATCGCGCCGGTTTCCCCCGCAGGCGGCAGACAGCTTCCCCGCTTTCACGTCCGGCCGACTATTCTGCTTGGGGAGGCAGTCCAAGTTTCCTCCGCAGCCGGCAGGCAGCCGCCGCAGCCCGGATCCTGCCCGTCTGCGATGGGATAAAAAAGAGCTCCCTCAGGACGAGGGAGCTCTTTTCGTTTGCATTGCGCGGCCCTGGCCGCTTATATTTTCAGCCTGTGCGCTTACTTCGCGGCGGGAGTCTCGATGGTGACGTAGTTCCAGAGAACGTCGCCGGTGGTGAGCATGATGAGGTTCTTGACGTTGGGCTTGAGCATGTAGGGGTTGGTGTAGTAGTAGAGCGGAGCGACGCCGCCGGTGCTCATGAGGACGTACTCGGCGTGAGCGGCGAGCTGAGCGCGCTGGGCGGGATCGGTGCAGGACTTGATCTCGGAGACGACGGAGTCATAGGCGTCGGCCCAGGTCATATTGTCGGTAACGCCCCAGTAGGCGCCGATACCGGCGTCGGCGGAGACGGCGGAAGCGCGGGTGTAGTCGCCGATGTCACGGCCGAGACGCGGATAGTTGTTGCCGGAGGCGCTGATGAAGATCTCGAGGAAGTTCACGACGTCGTTGAAGTCGGCTATCCAGCCCATGCGGGCGGCCTCGGCGTCGCCGGCCTTCAGCTTCTGCTGGAGGGTCGACCAGGCCTCGGTGTTGATGGTGGCGGTGATGCCGAACTTCTCCCAGGTGGACTGGACGTACTGGATGATGAGCGCGTTGGCGCCGGAGTTGTTGAACGCGAAGTCGATGGCGGGCACGCCCTGGAACTTGATGTCGCCGCCCTCGATGGAGCCGGTGTAGTCATAGCCGAGGTCGATGAGCATCTTGCAGGCGGTCACCTGATCCTCGGTGTAGGCGGGGTTCTCGGCGGACGGAGTGTGGGTGCCGGTGTACCAGGTCTGGTAGCCCTCGGCGGCGCGGACGTCGGCGTTGTAGCCGTCGGAGAGGCCGGCGGGGAAGAAGCCGGTCGCGGCGACCTGGCCGCCCTTGGTGACGTCGTTGACGAGAACGTCACGGTCGACGAGCATGCCGAAAGCGATGCGGGCCTTGGCCTGATCCTGGACGGCAAGCTGCTTGCCCTCGGGGGAGACGTCCTTATAGACGTTGAAGAGGATGTAGTAGGTGCCGATGTAGTCGCCGAAGACGAGCTCGCCGGGGTAGGTGGCGTTCAGGCGGTCGTACTCGGTCGGGTCGATGGAGTTGATGAAGTCGGCCGCGTTGGTCTCATAGGCGGCCAGGATGGCGACGTTGTCCTCGGAGAGGTAGCAGTTGACGCCGTCGAGCTTGACGTTGGCAGCGTTCCAGTAGTTCGGGTTCTTCTCGAAGGAGATGACGTCGTCGACCTTATAGGCGGTCATGCGGAACGCGCCCATGCCGATGTACTTGGCGGGGTCGGTAGCCCAGGCGCCCTCGGGATCGACGGTGTTCTTGACCGGGTAGAAGGTCGGGAACGCGCACAGATCCAGGAAGTAGGCGCAGGGATTGGGCAGGGTGACGACGATGGTGCCGGCGGCGTCGTCGGCGACGACGTTCAGGCTGCCGGTGCCGTAGCCGTCGATAACGTCATAGAGGAAGCCGTAGTCGGCGCCCAGCTCGTCGGAGGCGGCGCGGTTCCACGCCCAGACCAGCTCGCTGGCCTTGAAGTCGGAGCCGTCGGACCACTTCAGTCCCTTGCGGAGCGTGAAGGTGTAGACGGTGCCTTCCTCGTTGACTTCGTACTTCTCGGCGAGCTCAGGCATGAGCTTGGCCTCGCCGTCGACCCACTGATAGCCCATGAGGCCGGCGTGGGCGAGCTTGATGACGTTGCTGCCGGACGAGGCGCTGTTGAGCGCGGGGTCGATGGACAGCGGGGTGCCGCCGCCGTAAAAGACGTTGGCTACCTGCTTGTTGGCGGCCGCGGGGGTCTTCTGGCAGCCGGAGAGGACTCCGAGCAGAGAGACGAGCATTACGACAGCCAGGATGATCGCAAGTGTCTTTTTCAAGATATATTCCTCCTTATAAAATTGCGAACCTTGCTCTATTACGCGCTGATGAAATGATGCATCAGCGAATAATAACGATTTAGAATTATAGCAAAACAGTCTTAAAAAGTCAATCGCTATATATTGCGGGCCGCGGCCGCCCTATACGTTGTGGCAGGCGACCATATGCCCGGGCGATACCTCGCGCAGGGCGGGGCACGTCTCGGCGCACTCGGGCGTGGCGCGGGTGCAGCGCGTCCTGAACGGGCAGCCGGAGGGCAGGTTCATGGGGCTGGGCACGTCGCCCTGCAGGACGATGCGCTTATTCTGCCTCGCCTTGTCCGGATCGGGGATGGGAACGGCCGAGAGCAGCGACGTCGTATAGGGGTGCAGCGGGTGGCGGTGGAGCTCGTTGGACTCGGCCAGCTCGACCATGCGCCCGAGGTACATGACGGCGATCCTGTCGGATATGTGCTTGACGACGGAGAGGTCGTGCGCGATGAAGAGATAGGTCAGGCCGAGCTTCTCCTGCAGCTCCTCGAGCATGTTGATGACCTGCGCCTGAATGGAGACGTCGAGCGCGGAGACGGGCTCGTCGCAGACGATGAACTCGGGGTTCGACGCGAGCGCGCGGGCGATGCCTATGCGCTGGCGCTGGCCGCCGGAGAACTCGTGGGCGTAGCGCGTGGCCTGCTCGCTGGAGAGGCCGACGGATTCGAGCAGCTCATGGATGCGCTCGCTGCGCTCGGCCTTACTGGCGCAGAGCTTGTGCACGTCGATGGGCTCGGCGACGATGTCCGCGACGGTCATGCGGGGATTGAGGGAGGAGTACGGGTCCTGAAAGACGAGCTGGGCGCGGCGCCTGTATTCGCGCAGGGACTTGCCCTTCTCGATCTTGACCCCGTCGAACCAGACCTCGCCCGCCGTGGGCTTGTAGAGGTGGAGCATGGTCCTTCCGACGGTCGTCTTGCCGCAGCCGGACTCGCCGACGAGGCCGAGGGTCTCGCCGCGGGCTATCGTAAACGAGACGTCGTCCACGGCCTTGAGCCACGTCGTCTTGAGAAAGCCCGTCGTCACGGGGAAGTATTCCTTGAGCCCGCGAACGTCGACGAGAATATCTTTTTCAGCCATTGTAGCTCACCTCCCCGTCCAGCGGGATGCGGACGATCTCGCCGTTCTCGTCCGTTTCTATGATGCCCTTCTCGGCGCCCTCCTTGACGTTCATCCAGCAGGCGGAGATATGCGCGTCGTTTATGAATATCTCCTTCGGCTTTTCGGTCAGGCATATCTTCATGGCGCGCTCGCAGCGCGGGGCGAAGGCGCAGCCGGCGGGCATATTGAGCATGTCGACGGGGGTGCCGCTGATGGGGACGAGCGGCTCCTTGTCGTCGTTTTCTATATTCGGGATGGAGCGGATGAGGCCCTTGGTGTATTCGTGCTTGGGCCTGTAGAATATCTGCGGGGCGGTGCCGCGCTCGGCCACGCGCCCGGCGTACATGACGATGACCTCGTCGCACATGCTGGCGATGACGCCCAGATCGTGGGTTATCATGATTATCGCCATGCCGAGCTTCTTCTGCAGGTCGGCCATGAGCTCGAGTATCTGCGCCTGAATGGTGACGTCGAGGGCCGTGGTCGGCTCGTCGGCTATGAGTATGTCGGGCTCGCAGGCGAGGGCCATGGCTATCATGACTCGCTGGCGCATGCCGCCGGAGAGCTCGAAGGGATACTGCCTGATGCGCTTTTCCGGCTCGTTTATGCCGACGAGCTCGAGCATCTCGATGGCGCGCTCCTGCGCCTGCTTCTTATTGCGGTCCGTGTGGAGCATGATGGCCTCGCGGAGCTGGTTGCCGATGGTGAAGGTCGGGTTGAGGCTCGTCATGGGGTCCTGAAAGATGATGCTTATCTTGTTGCCGCGGATATGGCGTATCTTCTCCTCGCTCGCGCCGACGAGCTCCTCGCCGCGGAACTTGATGCTGCCGGAGGTGATGCGGCCGGGATAGGAGAGTATCTGCATGACGGAGTAGGCGCTGACGCTCTTTCCGGAGCCGGATTCGCCGACTATGCCGAGGACCTTGCCCTCATTGAGGTTGAACGAGACGCCGTCGACGGCGTGGACCTCGCCGGAGGGAGTGAAGAACGTCGTGTGCAGGTCCTGCACGGAAAGCAAAAGTTCGCTCATGCCGCACCTCCTACGAACGGAGCTTCGGGTCAAAGGCATCGCGGATGCCGTTGCCGAGCAGGTTGAAGGAAAGGACTATGAGGAAGATGCTGAGCGCGGGATAGAGCAGCAGGTAGGGATAGCTGATGAGGCCCGTGCGCGCGTCGGAGGCCAGCGAGCCGAGCGAAGGCATCGGCATCGTGACGCCGAGGCCGAGGAACGACAGGAAGCTCTCCGTGAATATGGCGGAGGGGATCTGCAGCGCCGCCGTGATGATGATGACGGAGACGCAGTTGGGTATCATGTGCTTGCGGATTATCCTCGCGGGGGAGGCGCCGATGGCGCGCGAGGCGAGGACGTATTCCTGCTCCTTTATCGAGAGTATCTGCCCGCGCACCTGACGCGCCATGCCGACCCAGTAGAGCAGGCCGAAGACCGTGAAGATGCTGACCATGCCCGCGCCGAGCTTCATGATGATGACGCTGCTGGAGTCGCGGACCATGTCGCGTATGGCGACGGAGAGCAGGATGATTATCAGAACGTCGGGCAGGGAGTAGATGATATCGACTATGCGCATCATTATAAGGTCGACCTTGCCGCCGAAGTAGCCGGATATCGAGCCGTAAATGATGCCTATGATGATGACGATTATCGCCGCGAGGATGCCGACGGCGAGGGAGATGCGCGTCCCGTAAATGACGCGGATGGCGTAGTCGCGGCCGAGCGCGTCCGTCCCGAGTATATGTGGGAAGACCTTTTCCCCGGCCGCGCGGGCGGCCTGCTCGGCGGCGGAAAACTGCATCGGGCGCAGATACTGCCGCTCGGTGTTCGTGTCGGAGTAGGTGTAGGGATATATCATCGGGCCTATGAAGGCGATGAGGACGATGATTATGATGATCGCCAGGCAGACCATGGCTATCTTGTTCTTCCTCAGGCGGCGCATCGCGTCCTTCATATAGGACACGGATTCGCGCATCTGCACCTGCTGAGCCTTTTCCTCCTCGGTGGCGGGCTCGAACTTGGCGGGATCGAGCTGGAAGCTCAGGAAATTCTTTTTCGGCTTGTCCAAATTTCGCGCCCTCCTTTCAGCTCAGATCGATGCGCGGATCGACGACCTTGTAGAGCACGTCGCTGATGAAGTTCATGAGGATGATCATGAAGGCGAGGAAGATCGTCACGCCCATGATCATCATGTAGTCCGTCCTCAGCATGCTGTTGACGAAGAGCCTGCCGAGGCCGGGGACGGAGAAGATGTTCTCGACGACCATGGAGCCCGTGAGGATATAGGCCATCATGGGGCCCGCGTAGGTTATGACGGGGCTGAGGGCGTTTCTCAGGGCGTGCTTGAAGATTATCTTCCCGTTTTTAAGGCCCTTGGCGCGCGCCGTGCGGACGTAGTCCTGCCCGAGCACGTCGAGCATGGAGGAGCGGCACAAGCGCGTTATATACGCCATCGGGTACAGGCTCAGCGACACTATGGGCAGCAGCAGGCCGCCCGGATCCGTCGCGCGGGAGGGGAGCAGGCCGAGCTTGAGGACGAACACCAGCAGCAGCAGCGTCGCCGCGACGAAGCTCGGCAGCGATACAAGGGCGGTCGTTATCACCTGAATGATCTTATCCGCCAGCTTGCCGCGCCGCAGCGCCGATATCGACCCCAGCACGATGCCGACGACTATGGCGAGTATGCCGGCCGAGAAGCCTATGCGGGCGGAATAGGCGAAACCTCCCTTCACAAGGTCGAAGACGGTGCTTCCGACCCACGCGGTCGACAGGCCGAAGTCGAGCTTGCAGATGTTCTTCAGATAGTTGAGGAACTGCACCCCGACGGGCTTGTCGAAGCCGTATTTGGCCTCAAGGGCGGCTATCGTCGCGTCCGACTTCGCCTTCTCCGAGGAGAAGGGGGAGGCGGGGATGGCGTGCATGACGAAGAACGTGATCGAGACGACGATCAGTATCGTCAGTATCGCCAGCAGCAGCCGCTTGACGATGTAGAGGGCAAACTTTGAGTTCATTTGCAGACAGCCTTTCCGAAAACGCCGCCTCTGCGGCGCGGTACTACGTTAAATGAATGGTGATGAATAAATGGTATTTGATACTTTATCATAATAAAGCGCATATGTCAATACGGCCCGCGCCTTCGTTCCCTCCTTGCGGGAAGGCCCGAAGCGTGGTAGAGTGGGAGAAAAAAGGGACGCAGGCCCGCAGCAGGACAGGAGAAAAACATGACAGATAAAAATATCCCGCGCGCCGCGCGCCGCGGCGACTGGAAGACGGAGCCCATGCCCGCCCGGCACGAGACTTTCGTGCTCAAAAGGTCCTTCAGCGAAGCGGAAATGGACGCGCTCCGCCGCGGCAACGTCCCGCAGGCGATGGAGGACAAGTGGTTCTGGTATATGGAGGGCGCGACGCTTTGGGCCCACCGCAGCTGGACGGGGTTCTGCATCTACCGGATCGACTTCGGGGAAAACGGAGAGCACCGCGTGACGGTCAACCGCGATCCGGAGCAGTACGGATGCGCCGATATCGGGGAAGACCGCGAGACGCTGAACAAGCTCCTCGACCGGTGGACCCGGACCCCCTACGATCACTATGAGGAGTGGCTTTCGGAAACGTACGATAATCTGAAGAAGGCCGGCAGTACGCAGCGGCGGGACGAGACGGAAAAGCGCGGCTTTTGAGGAGCGTCGGATGATCGATCACGAGGGGCTTTTCGCCCGATATATAAAGGAGCAGGATCTGGACGCGAAGCTGTCGTTCAGCATGCCGGCAGGCTATGAGACCGCGTACGGGACCTTCGATCCGGAGTCGAAAACGGTCTTCATCAACGCCGGCCTGCTGAGAGACGCCGCCGACAGCGAAAAGGCCTTTTATCTTTTCCACGAGCTGCGGCACGCCTCGCAGCATCTGCGTCCGGAGCTTTTCGGCCCGGCGGTCAGACGCAGCCTGCAATACGTAATAATGTACGACGGCCGCTGCTTCAAGCTCATCGACGGCGGATACCGCGAGTGCAGGCTGGAGGGCGGCGAGGAGCGCTTCCGGGATCTCTATCCGGGGCAGCCCCACGAGGCCGACGCCAACGCCTTCGCCTACGAGCAGGCGAAAAAGCTCTGCGGGGACTCGGAAGACCTGCGCAGACTCTACGCGTTCTGGACTCCGGCGCGCCCCGTGCCGGACGAGGTCTACGACCGCGTCTATGCCGAGATCGACGAGAAAATACGGGCCGACGGATGAGGCAGAAGCGTTTCGGAGGCGCGGATATGACCTTTGACGAGATATTGCTCAAAATCAAGACGCAGCTCGCGCGGGACCTGAATTGCGCGCCGGGGGATTTCGACCGCGCGGAAAACGTCATAACTCCCGTACGCGCCGTCGAGGGACGCCGCACGTTCTCTCCGGAGCCGCCGTTTTTCCAGGCCGCGACCTTCGGCGGGAACGCCGTCTTCTGCGCGGACGAACGCCTGCGCCCGTGGCTGGCCGAATGGGCGCGGGTAAAGAAAGGCTTCTGGCTCTTCGAGCAGCCGAACTGGCTCGCGCTCGAGCGCGAGCTCGAAAAGTACGGCCTGCGGACGAGCTCGGCGCACCATATGTTCGCGCCGCTGCCCGGCCCGGTCGAGGTCCGGGCGGACGTCCCCGTCCGCTGGCTGGAGCAGGAGGAGATAGCCCCGTTTTACGGGCGCGCAGAGTTTTCCAACGCGCTGTGCGACCGCTTTCATCCCGAGCGGCCGGACGTCCTCGCCGTCGCCGCGCTCGACGGAGAAGGGATCGTCGGCATGGCGGGCTGCTCCGCCGACGCGCCGGGCTTCTGGCAGATAGGGATCGACGTCCTGCCGAAGTACCGTCGGCGCGGGATAGCGACCGCGCTCGTCTCGCTGCTGCGCAACGAGGTGTTCCGCCGCGGCGCCCTGCCCTATTACGGGACGAGCCCCGCCAACATCGCCTCCATGCGCACGGCGCTTTCGAGCGGCTTCGTCCCCGCCTGGGTCGAGGCGGAATCGTCGGAGATCGAATGAAACATAGTAAAAGCCCGGCACGGCGTCTTCCGTGCCGGGCTTTTGTGTAAAAAACCGGGCGGTCGTTTGACCGCCCGGTTTCGGGTATTATGCTGTTTTCCGGGTCAGGCGGGGATTTACTCCTCGTCCTCTTTCTTCCTGCGGCCCGTCAGCATGACTATCAGGCCCGCAAGAGCCAGGCCGCTGAGGCCGGCCCAGAGCGCGATGTTCGACTCGTCGCCCGTGCCGGGCACGCCGTACGGATTGTAGAGCTCCTCGTCAGGCTCGCCGTAGAGCGGCGGCTCGTCGTCCGGGAACTCCTCATAGCCCTCGCCCGTGTTGATGACCGTCAGGCCGCTCTCGGCGTTCCCGCCGTAGCTGACCGTGTAGCCCTCGGGCACGACGTCCTCGCGCACGGTGTAGACATAGGCATTGCCTTCCGCGTCAAACTTGTCGAGGCCGGTCCACGTGTACTTCCAGCCGTTGGCCGTGCTCAGCTCGGCGGTGTAAGCCGTATCCTCGCCGTTGCGCAGCAGCGTTACGGAGATGCTCTCCGGACGCAGCATGTCGTCCACGTCGTGCCACACCTTCTCGACACTCACGTCTATCGTCTCGACCTCGGGAGTCGGAGTGGGAGTGGGGGTCGGGGTCGGAGTGGGGGTCGGAGTCGGGGTCGGGGTCGGAGTCGGGGTCGGCGGAGGAGGCGGCGGTGTCGGAGTGTGCGAGTTGGTGACCTTGAAGCCGGTCTCCGTTCCCGTAACGACGACGGTATAGCCCGCAGGCGCGTCCGTCTCTTCGACCGTATATTCGATCAGCTTGTTTTCGGCGTCGTACTTGTCAAGATCCTCAAACTTGCCGGACCATTCGTTCTCTTCGTCCAGAGTCAGTATCTTGCCCGTCTCCATGCCGCCGGCGAGCAGCCTTACCGTAATGCTGTCCGGACGGATGCGGTCGGCATTATTGCCGTCGTCCCAGACTTTTACGACGGTGATCTCAACGCTCGTCGTGTACGTGTTCGTCACGTTGTAGCCGTTGACCTGGCTCGTGTAGTTCGGAACCTCGTCCTCGGTTATCCTGTAGGCGATCAGATTGTTCTCGGCGTCGTACTTCGGAAGGTTCGTGAAGCTCCAGGACCACGCCGGTCCCGTCACCGTCTTATGATCGACCTCCGTCTCGCCGTTCCAGAGTCGGATCGTGATGCTTTCCGGCCTCGTGTCGTCCGCGTTGCCGTAGTCGACCCACGTCTTCTCTCCGCTGACGACGACCTTCGGATCATAAGTGTTGGTTATCGTGTAGTTGTTCGCGGCGTTGCCCGTGCCGCTGGAGGAGTAAACGGCGGGTACGCCCTCCTCCTCAACGGTATAGACGATCGCGGCGCCGTCCGGCCCCGTCTCCTGAAGGCCGGTAAACGTGTCGGTCCATTCGTTCGCGTCGCTCAGCGTGACGGTCTGTTCGGTCGCGCTGCCGTTGGCGTAAAGTCTGAAGACGATGCTCTCGGGCCTCTTGCCGTCCGCGTTGTTATGATCGGCCCACACCTTATGTACGGGGATGCTGACGGTCGTGGGCGGGGTATAGGTGTTGGTGACGATGAAGCCGGTCGTCTGCGCGCCGCCGTAGCTCGCCGTATAGTACCCGGCGGCCTTCGAGGGCGCCTCCTGAACGGTGTAGGTTATGGCGGTCCCGTCGTTATCGACCTTCGCGGGAAGGCCGGTGACGGTCGCTCTCCAGTTATTGCCCGCGGAGAGCGTAACGTTCTGAACGAAGGATCCGTTGCCGTATACGGCGACCGTTACGCTTGCGGGTCTGGTCGCCGTCCCGTCCTCGCCGACCCAGATCTTCTCGACCGAGAGGTCGACGGTCTCGTCGCGCCAGTGGTGCTCGTAGGTCTGCGAAGCGGTCTGCTCGACGGTAAAGCTCAGGGTAAACGCCGCCGCGATATTGACGGACTTCATGCCTTCGGCAATGGTGACCATCGTCTGCGAGCTCTCCCAGCCGTTGACTGACAGCAGGAGATAAGCGTCCTGCGCCAGATACTGCTGGCCCTGAAGCTCGAGTCTGAAAGAAGTATCTTCATTCTCAGCGAGCTGAAGATCCTCGAACGTAAATGTGCTGCCGCTCTGGACGAGCGTAACGAATCTGGGATCGTCGTCGATGCCGGTCTGAGGATCTCCCGCCAGTCTCGCGATATGGATGAGTTCCTCGCCTTTATAAAGGTTGACGATGAGGCTGTCATGGATCTCGTTGGGAACAAAGCTAACAGTGAAAGAAAGGTCGATATTATACGTGTCGTTGCCGTCCCTGTTGCCGACCTTGTCTTTGACGGTCAGGCTGAGACCGTTATCGGCAAGGAACGAGCCGTTGCTGCCGATGATCTGCGTCTCGGGAGTGGAGTTGGTCAGATTCATGAGGTAGTCGCTCGTCAGGAACTGATAAATATAGTTGCATCTGGCTTCAAATTCCCGTCCGTAAGGACTCGGATCGAACCCGTAAACCACCCAGGCCTGCGCGCCGAGCGGCTCGTTATCCGGATTCCACATGCCTCTCGTGGCCATCCAGATGGCGGCTTCTGTCGCCAGATGGAATTCGCCTTCGGTCGCTTTATCTATAAAGTCGTTAATGCTGTCATAGTGCTCGGAAAGCTTCCAGTAATCGAAGTCATGATACTGTACGTACGTGTTGGGGAACTCCGGATCATTCCTCGTATGATTCAGCACATATACCTGATCGTTTCCGGCGGCTGCATACGCCTTGAGATCCTCCTTGAGTTTGGCAAGGCTGCCCGCTCCGGACACGGTGCTGAAATACCCGTGTATAGCCGCGGAGCGCAGCTTCGCGGCCGCTGTCGGAGTAACGTAGTATGCGGCCTCGGAGGTGTTGAGATTGACCATCTTGTACCAGTGCTGAGGCGCCTGCGTCGGTTCATCCGCGCATTGAGCGGCTATCGGCTTCAGCTCTCCGGTCGCCTCGTCGCGGAAATCGTCGCTCCAAAACACGAAGGAATAGGGGCGAATATAAGTATCTTGTCCGCCTAAATTTGTATAAGTGAATACTCTGGTCCCGTCCTCGCGCTCAGCTACCTTACCCACTTTCGTCCACGCGACGTACGTGTTTCCGCCGGGCTGTCCGAAGGTACCGTTGAGATAGAACAGTCCTTCGTGTCCGGGCGCCGAGACGGCCGAGTCGATCGCCGCGGAAGGTGCCGTAACTCCGCCGCTTATTCTCTGCCTGCCGTAATCGACGGGAACAACGTGCTCCATTTCGCTTGTCGCGCCGGTGGAGTTCGTCGTGGTGACGTTGCCCGCCGTAACGGTGACGGTGCGGTTTGCGGTCGTGGTCGTCTGATCGTAGTCGTACTTCGGATCGTTCACGCCGTTCTTCATGTCGGTGTGAGTTCCCGGCGCCGAGCTGCTGTCAGTCGCTGTCTGCGTAGCAGTGCTGCCCGGATTAAGCGTTACCGTCACGTTGGGCGCATAATCCGACTCGACCGAGGCGATGGTCTCGGTCCTGTCGCCCTCGACGGTATGCTCGCCGTAGCGGACGAAATCCGACGGCTTCGTGACCGACATGTCGGTGTTCGTCACTGTGCCGTCCACGACTGCGCCAGTCTCCGTGATCGTTCCTGAAGTGACAGCTGTCGTCGTAGTGGTCGTCGTCGTGTAGCCCGCTGACGGGGTGTCCTCCAGCGTGTTCGTCGTGACCGTGGTTTCGGTCGTCGTCCCGTCCGGGTTCGTCGTCGTCTCCGCGAAGACGTTGACGGCAAACAAGGACATGACGAGACAGAGCGCCAGCAAAATGCTCAGTGCTCTTTTGAGAGTTCTGTGCTTTGCCATTATTTCATTTCTCCTTTTCAAAGAGTTGTGAAATACTGGCAACCGGGCTGTCATTGCCTCGCGGCTTTAGACCCCATGGCTTTGCGTCCCGCCCTTTCGGGCGGTTTGCCTTTTTCAGATATTCCCGGCGGGAATAGCATCTTCTCCGTGCCGGTACGGAGCGCTGCGTCACGTATTTTCCCGCACTTGTTTACATAATGCATGATACCCGCAGCATCATCACGATCCTGCAGATATAATGACATTTTATTATAGAATTTTACCGAGGCTTTTGCAAGGGGGAAAAGCCCGTTTTTTCGCACAGACTCTCACTTTTTCTGTGCCGCGTCTTTATCTTCAATTTGCAGTATCCATGCTTCTCAAACGTCAATATGTCGCGGCGGTATAGTCTGTTTCTACTCCGTCCGTAAGGTTCCCGCCGCCGATCGCAGTTCGTTTTTCCACAAAGATCGCACGTGGAAGGCATCTTTCGTTACCTCCACCGCCCGCAGGCAGCCGCAGAGCATCACTGACCGCCATGCTGGTCTGGCATTAGAATAGGGGAGGCACGTCCCGTCTCCCACGCATTTAGCAGGGAACCGCCATTACTTACCTCCGCACTTTTAAACCGCACGGGAAGGCACTTCCCGTTACCTCCGCGATCCGAAGGCAGCCGCCGTGCTTCCCTGACCGCCACGCTGCGATGGTATTAAAAAAGAGGGGCAGCCGTGTGGCTGCCCCTCTTGGGGTATTATGCGGTTTTCCGGGTCAGGCGGGGAGGATCACTCCTCGTCTTCCTTCTTCCTGCGGCCCGTCAGCATGACTATCAGGCCCGCAAGAGCCAGGCCGCTGAGGCCAGCCCAGACCGCGATGTTCGACTCGTCGCCCGTGAGCGGAGGCCCGTAGAGCGGCTCGTCAGGCTCGCCGTAGAGCGGCGGCTCGTCGTCCGGGAACTCCTCGTAGCCCTCGCCCGTGTTGATGACCGTCAGGCCGCTCTCGGCGTTCCCGCCGTAGCTGACCGTGTAGCCCTCGGGCACGACGTCCTCACGGACCGTGTAGACGTACGCGTTGCCCTCAGCATCGAACTTGTCGAGGCCGGTCCACGTGTGCTTCCAGCCGTTGGCCGTGCTCAGCTCGGCCGTGTAGGCCGTATCCTCGCCGTTGCACAGCAGCGTTACGGAGATGCTCTCCGGACGCATCGTGTCGTCCACGTCGTGCCACACCTTCTCCACCGAAACGTCTATCGTCTCGGGCGGTTCGGGCGTCGGAGTGGGCTCGGGAGTGGGAGTGGGGGTCGGAGTGGGCGGAGGCGGAGGCGGAGGCGGGGTAATGCCCGTGTTGATCACTACGTAGCCCTCTATCATGCCTCCCGTGTAAGCTACCGTGTAGTATGCCGGGACCGGAGTCTCCTCGACTGTGTACTCGATCTCATGGCCGTCCATGGCGTAGGTGTTGAGATCCGTGAAGATGCCGTGCCAGCCGTTGCCGTCACTGAGAACGACTGTCTGGCCCGTCGCTTCACCGTCGGCGAGGAGCGCTATCGTCACGCTCTTCGGACGGTTGGAGATGTTGGCCGCGTCATCCCACACCTTCTCGACTTCGATGTCTCTGAGGATGATCTCGTTGTTGATGACGTAGCCCGCGGTCATGTCGCCGTCGACGCCCGTCATTGCGTAGCCCGCAGGCACGTCTTCAGTCACAGTATACTCAATTTCCTTGCCTTCAGCATCGAGCTTGACCAGATTCGTGAACGTGCCGGCCCAGCCGTTGCCCTCGTTCAGAACGAGGTACTTCGCGGTCTTAGTGCCGTTGGCCCACAGATACACCGTGATGCTCTCCGGACGGATGCCCCACGCGTTATTGTTGTCGATCCAGTTCTTCTCGACCGGGACGTTGACGGTGATGAGCGTGTTGGTGACCGTGTAGCCCGCGGCATTGCTGCCCGCGATGGCTACCGTATAGCCGACCACGTTGAGTTCCTTGATCGTATACACGATCTCAGTCTTGTTATCCGTGGTCGCGCCGGCGCTGTACTTCGGCAGGTCGGTGAACGTGCCGGCCCAGCCGTTGGTCTCGCTGAGAGTCAGGGTCTTGCCCGTCTCCGCGCCGTTCGCGAGAAGGGCGACGGTGACGCTCTCAGGCCTCGTGCCGTTGACGTTGTTAAAGTCGTTCCAGACCTTCGTCACGGGAATGTCGATCAGAACGTACTCGTTCGTGAAGTTGAGTCCGGTGACTATCTTATTCACTTCGCCGGCAGCCGTGAGGCCTTCGCCCGTGACCGTCGCGACGAGCTGTCCGTAGCCCGGATCGGTCACGCTGACGTGGATCGCGTAAGTCTTCGTCGTGTAGACGATGCCGGTCTCGCTGCCGACCGTCTCGGTCACGGTGTAGTCATGCTCACCGACAGCGTTGTAGGTGATCTCGCTGAAGGAGAAGTTTCCGTTCGCGTCGTTGGTGACCGTCTCGTTGACGCCGTCGCCGCTCAGCGTGAAGCTGAACTCGTCGACCGCGAGGTCCTTGCCAGTCAGGGTCTTGACGCCGCTGAACTGTACCTTAACGGACTTCGCCTCATAGCTGTTGGTTATGGTCTTGTTGTCAGGACTGTAGGTAACTTCCGCAGCCAGAGTGCCGTCGCCGTTGTTCGTTACCGCTACCGTCGCGGTCACCGGTCCGGAGATGCTCCAGCCGGCGCCGAAGCCCGTAGTCTCGGTGATCGTGTAGGTGTAGGTCTTGCCCGCGTCAGCCATCGTGTAGCTGATCTTCGGGAAGCTCGCCGTGCCGGGGGCGGACAGCGTTACCGTCGTGGTCGTCGGCATCGGAGCGCTGCCGGTTCCGCTCAGCGTGAACGTCAGAGTCTTCGGATTGCCGGCGTCGTCCTTCGGCCAGTCGGCTCCGGAGATCGCCTTAGTCACCTGAAGCGTGGCCTCACCGTTCGCGCTGTATTCATTAGTGAACGTCACCGTAATGGTGGTGCCGGAGGAGATGTAACCGGAATAATTGTTGCTTACGGTCTTCAGGCTCCAGCCCGCGGGCTGCTGACCGGCAGGCTCGCTGACGTTGTAGCTGGCGCCCTGCGGCAGACCCTCTATGGTCTTGGAGGCGGTGCCGTCAGCGCCGACGGTCAGCGTAACGACCGCGTCGCCGTTTGTGAACGTAACGCCGCTGTAGGTGCCGGTAATATCGCCGACATGGACGTTGAACGTAAAGGTCTTGCCTTCGCCGCCCTCAGCGACCTTCTCGATCTTCAGGTTGCCCTTACCATTATATGTATTAGTAATGGTGTTAGAGGGGGTATACGTCGGTTCGCCGGCCGTCACAGTACCTTCGTCAATGTCCTCTTCAACAACGATGGTAGCAGTTATGGGGCTGCCCGTCGTCTCCCAATTGGAGACCTCATTCTCCGCGATGGTGTACTGATAAGATCCACCATACTTGAAGAGGATGGGTCCGAAGGTCACGGTGGCGGAGCCGTCCGTGAAGTCGGAGCTGTTGATCGTGACTTCGGTTATCGCCGGCATCGGAGTAGCAATGAGATTGTCGTTGACGTCCTTCACAGTGGTGTTGGGCACCGCTGCAATGGTAAACGTGAAGGTCTTATCGCTGTCCGAAGCGTCATCGGCGTCGGCAAGCTGCTTCACGATGGAGACGTACTGCTCATCGCCCATGGTCTTGACGTCGACCTCGTTGGAGTCGATGTCGATATCAACGATATGATTGCCGTTTTCCTTCAGCTTGTAAGCGAGGTGATAAACGTTGCGCGCGACCTTGTTGCTGCCGTCCGC
>JAEFAK010000015.1 GCA_016287555.1 Oscillospiraceae bacterium | reverse complement strand
TATATTTTTTCGCACAAACACTACGGCTTGAGCGTTATACGAATAGAGGAGGGAGAACTCCATGGATCTGAAAGAACAGTACGACAAGCTCCTCAGGTACTGTTATATGAGAACAAAAGACAGCCTGCTGGCTGAAGATATCGTACAGGAGACTTTTCTGAAGTTCTGGCAGAGCCGTTCTTATAAAGACACCGGGAAGCAAATGGCCTACCTCTATACGATAGCCGGGAACCTGTGCAAGGATGTGTTCCGGAGGAAGACGATACTGGATATAGAAGCTTATCCGGATCTCCCGGCTCGCAGGGACTCGGAGCCCGAGAACGCGATCGACGGCATTGTCATTGAGGAAGCGCTGGAGCGGCTGCCGGAAGATCTCAGGGAGATCGTCGTATTGAGATACGTATGCGGCATATCGGCCGCGAATATCGGAAAAGTGATGGGAATATCAAGGTTTTCGGTCAACAGGAGATTAAAAGCAGGGCTTGCAGCTCTAAAGGGCCTTCTGGGAGGTGAATATAGCGATGACAGATAAAGAGATAAAAACGATGCTGAAAAATGCATATGTCGCGCCCGAAACGGAAAAGGGAAAAAAGTTCGTCCGAAAATACGGGCAGCGCTCATTGCAGCTTTCAAGCATCATCAAAATGGAGTTTCGATATATGGGGCTGAAAAGCATCCTTACCGGGGCGGTCCTGGTCGCGCTGCTGCTGATGGCCGCAGGGACCGAGAATACGGATATGGTATGGGTGATCGCTTCGTTCGCCCCCGCGTGCGTGCTGACCCCGATGGTCCTCCTTTCCCGGTCTGAACGCTTCGGAATGGAGGAACTGGAAGCCGCGAGCAGGTTTTCCCTGCGGTTCATTCGTATCGTCCGCATGTTTATCCTGGGTATTTTCAGTTTGCTCTTGCTGCTTTCCGTCGGGATCGTCCTGCGGATCACGGCGGCGGCCTCCGTCATGGAGCATATGATGCTGGTCGTATTTCCTTATCTTGTGAGCGCCTACGGCGCCATGCTCGTGACAAGAAAATGGCATGGGAAAGAAAATATCTTCGGCGTGCTGGCGGTCTGCATTTTCGGCGGATTGCTGCCGTATGCGGAAAGATCGATAAGGCTTTCCGGGCGACCGACGAACGCCGTCATTCTTCTTTTGACCGCGATGATCCTCGGAGCGATGTTCAGAGAATGCAGGCTGTATGTGAAAGAAAGTGAGAATCTGTCATGGAACTTATCCTGAATCAGGTGACGAAGCAGTATCCGGGTACCGTAGCGGTGGATCGGATCAGCGCGGATCTGCGGCCCGGTGTGATCGGGCTGCTCGGGTCAAACGGCGCCGGCAAAACGACGCTCATGAGAATGATCTGCGGGATCATAAAGCCGACAAGCGGAACGATACGCTTTCGATATGACAACGATACCCTGAACGTGTCGGAGGAAATGTACAGGGACGCGCTGGGATACCTGCCGCAGGATTTCGGATACTATCCGGATTTTACGGGGCGGAAGTTTCTGATGTACATGGCTGCGCTGAAGGGGATAGATAAGCGTACGGCGAAAAGAAAATGCGAAGAGCTGCTGAAAACCGTGAGCCTGGAGAAGGCGGCGAACAAGAAGATCAAGTCCTATTCCGGAGGCATGAAGCAGCGGCTCGGGATCGCGCAGGCGGTGCTGAACGATCCCAAAATACTGATACTGGATGAGCCGACTGCCGGACTCGATCCGCAGGAAAGGGTTAGATTCCGCAATCTGATCGCCGAGCTCGGCAAGGACGCCATCGTGATCTTTTCCACGCATATCGTATCCGACGTGGAGCACGTTGCCGACAGGATCATCATGATGAAGGACGGAGTCGTCATTTTTGACGGCAAAGGAACCGATATCCGGGAAGACCTGGAGAGCTTTTACTTAAGATCGTTCGAGGGCAAAGAGAATGAATAGCTTTTCTTTATACAAAGCGGAAATAAAAAAGATCCTGTCTAGAAAAGCGGTGTGGATAGCCATGGCCGTCAGCGTGGCGTTCGTTTTTGCGGTAGGGCTCATCAACCTGTCCGCGGACGGACACAGCGCCTACGTTAAGAAGCAGGAGAAACTCCTGACTGCAATTTCGGGAAACGCCGTAGACGATGCTTTTTTGGATGATTTCAGAGATGAAATGGAGAAAAAGATCGATGAAGACCCGCAGTTATCCGATATGCCGGCTGCATACGATCCCGGAGCGGCATATCGGAATGCGGCGGAGCAAGCGGGCAAATCGGCGCTGTATGATTATCTCTGCAGTGTCGTGCGCGACAGGGAAGAGGCAGCCGCGATCACTTCGGATGGATTTTACAGAGCAATGAGGGAGGATATCGTCTCTGACGGCACGGCCCTCGGTTCATCCGAGGCGGAGCTGGATACATGGCTTGAGATCTATGACGGTATCGAAAAACCGATGGCCTATTCCTATGCTCTGGCATATATGAAGATCCTGGAGGTCCTGTACATCGTCGGCTGGGCGCTTTTTATGAATATTTCGATCGCTCTGGCCGGCATATTCGCGGATGAAAAAACCTATCGGACGGACGCCATGATCCTTTCCTCCAAAAACGGACGGCTGCCGGTCTGCATAGCGAAGATCGCGGCGGGCTGTACTGTCGCGGTGACCGAGGCGGTCATTCTGCTCGGACTGTGCATGGGAGTGATGTTCCTCTTTTACGGAACGGCAGGATGGAACGCCGCGATCCAGAATGTGATGCCTTCATCGCCGTGGAATATCACCATCGGGACCATGGTGCTGATCTATATCGCGTTGGCGGTGTTGGTAAGCATCCTGTTTGCCATGAGCAATGCGCTGTTTTCTCTCCTGACAAAGTCCGCCGTCGCTACGATGGCGATCCATGCCGCCGTGATCTTCGCGGGTATTTTCAATATCCCCGGGAAGGCGGGCGTCATCAAAAAGCTATGGCAGCTAAGGCCCACGATGGCTTTGTATTCCGGAACGTTTTGCAATACGTTTCGCTACGGCGGCATGAATAACGTGGAAGCGTCGGTTTTGATCTATTGTATTTGCATAGCCATATTCGTTGCAGCGCTGCTGACGTCATATAGAAAGACTCAGGTGGAAAGCAGATAGGCATGAGAGTGAACAGGCGGTGCACCCCCTCGGGGCCAAAATGCACCCCCCTAACGTTTGCTTTGCACCCCCCTGCCGAAATTCTATCCAAATATGATTCCTTTTCCAAAGACCT
Source organism: Oscillospiraceae bacterium (assembly GCA_016287555.1). GTDB lineage: Bacteria > Bacillota > Clostridia > Oscillospirales > Oscillospiraceae > RGIG7949. The sequence goes on along the minus strand of JAEFAK010000015.1, from coordinate 12,726 downwards.
CGTCGGAAGACGGGGTCTTTTTTTGTGCTCCGCTTCGGCGGGAGCATGCGCGCGTACTTGCCGGCCGGGGCATCATATGGTAAAATATGAAAAAACGGCCGGACCCGGCCGACGGGACGACGCCCGGGAGGTACGACATGGATAAGATAATCATAAACGAAGAAAAATGCACGGGGTGCTCGCTCTGCGCCTTCGACTGCCCCAACGGCTGCCTGACCGTCGAAAACGGGAAGGCCCGTTTCGCCAGGCCCGCCTGCATCGAGTGCGGGCACTGCTTTGCCGTCTGTCCGCAGGGGGCGGTGACCATGGCGGGCTACAACTGCGCCGACGAGCCTGCCGTGCCGATGACCGCTGTCGGCAGCGATACTCTCCTCGCCGCCATGCGCAGCAGAAGGACCGTACGCCATTTCACGGAGCGGCCCGTTGAGGAAGAGGAGCTGCGAAAGATCCTCGAGGCGGGCAGATACAGCCCGACCGGAGGCAATTTCCAGAACGTCGCCTTCACGGTGCTCGGAAGCAGACAGGCCGAGGCAGAAGCTCTCTGCGTCGGCATTTTCAGGGACGGCAGCGCCCTCGACGCGGGTCCCGCGGCGTTCCTGAAGCGTATCGGCGTCGAGGTGACGGACGACTTCTTCTTCAAGGGCGCGCCTCTCGTCGTCGTGGTGTCCGGGCCGGACGACGTCAATCCCGCGCTCGCGAGCTCCTATATGGAGCTGATGGCGGAGAGCCTTGGCCTCGGCGTCCTTTACAGCGGCTTTTTCAGGGAATGCGCCGCGGTCAGCGCGGAGCTCAGGGAGCTGCTCGACCTTCCGGAAGGCCACAGAGCCGTCACGTGCATGGTCATAGGCTATCCGGCCGTGGAGTATAAGCGCATCGTTCCGAGAAAGCCCCTTAAACTCAAAACGCTCTGAACGGCGCGAGCTGCAGCGTGAGACCCGGATCGGTCCGGGTCTCTTTTCCGTCTTTTTGACAATGCGGGACGCGGGTATTATAATCTTATCATCCTGAAACTGGAGGGATACCATGCCGTACGTTCGCGCCAACGGGATACGCATCGCATTCGACACCTTCGGCAGCATGAACGCAGAGCCGCTCTTTCTCGTCCACGGCCTGACGGGCCAGCGCATGACCATGGAGGGCATGGCGCGGAGGCTTGCGGACAGATACTTCGTCGTGACCTACGACTGCCGCGGCCACGGCCAGACGGATCACCCCGCGGGATATACTCTCGCCGACCACGGGCGGGACCTGCTGGCCCTTATCGAAGTCCTCGGATATGAGAAAGCCGCCGTCCTCGGCCAGTCCATGGGCTCGTATATCGCCCTGCAGGCGGCGGAGCTCGCCCCGGGAAAGGTCGGAAAGCTCGTCCTCGTCACGCCGAAGGCGTACGACGACGGCAGCGGCTCGTCCTATCAGCGGCTGCTGAAGGAAGCGGGCCTTACCATGACGTCGCCGCCGGAGCTCCGGTCGCGTGTACTCAACGGCGCGCTCTGGTCTCCGGACATCACGCCCGAAAGGCTTGCCGCGCTCACCCCGAGAACGAAAATGACGGGAGAGAACGTCGTCGCCTTGACGCCGGAGGAGACCGCGGCTGTCAACGACGCGCTCAGGGGCTTCGACCTGCGCCCGGACCTCGGGAAAGTATCCTGCCCGGCGCTGGTCGTATCCGGCACATACGACAGGATAAACCCCCGCGCGTTCGGCATTGAGATCGCGGAAGGCATACCCGGCGCGGAATATGCGGAATTCCCGGGCGGCCACATGCTGCCTCTGGAGTTCGAGGAAGATTTCATCGCCCGCGTGAGGGCGTTTCTGGCTGAATAACGCACACAGGTAAAACGGAGGGCTTTGACATGGCCGATGTATTCGAGCTTTTAATGATAGTCTGCTTCGGGGTCAGCTGGCCGCTGAACATCTGGAAGGCATGGAAGGCGCGCACCACCAAGGGGATCAGCGTCCCGTTTTATTTCCTGATCCTCGCCGGATATCTTTTCGGCATTGCCAGCAAGGTGATCAAGCTGCACCGCGGCATTGCAACGCCGGGCTACGTCTGGTTTTTCTACATCCTCAACGCCGTCATCGTGACGCTGGGCATCCTCGTCTGGTTCCGCAATCTGCGGCTGGACAGGGAAGCGGCGGCTAAGACGGGCGAATGATATCCCCTGATACAGTTCGGGACGGGCCGGAAGACCCGTCCTTTTTTTATTGCATCGGGCTTCCGCGAGCGGTATAATAAAACAAAAACAACGCCATGAGAGGAGTCTGTTTATGGGATACGTTCTTGAAGTGCTCAATCCCCGCAACGCCCAGATGATCCAGGAGCCGCAGGGGCTGACCGCGCCGCGCCCGGAGACGCTCGACGGCAAGCGCATAGCCATCGTCTCCGAAAAACCCGACGGCTGCCATTACCTGCTCGAGCTGCAGAAGCTCATGAAGAAGCGCCATCCGGCCTCGGACGTCGACATCATCCAGGGCTTCGTCTTCAACCCGATGATCACGCTCGGACAGCTCAAGGGCTACGACACGTTCATCTACGGCGTGAGGAACACCGCCGCCTTCAACACCGAGCCCGCCATAACCTTCGAAAAGGGCGGCATACCCGGCGTGCATCTCTGCGTCGGAGACAACCTCTACGGCCAGACCAAGCGCAACACGAAAGTTTTCGGCCTTCCCGGCCTCAGGATGCTCAAGGTCCCCAGCGAGAGGTGGCCCGGCGAGACGGAGACCGAGCTCTTCGCCAAGCTCGCCGAGGAGAGCGTCGAGGACATAGAGAAGGCTCTCACCGCCCCGCTGACCGAGGAGGAGAAGAACCCGGTAAAGGTCGAATTCGACGGGAGCAACCTCTTCTTCGAGGGCGAGGACTACGAGGACGCGTTCGCGAAGTTCCAGGAGTACTTCTTCGAGAAGGGCTACACCGACGGCATGGCCGTCGCCCCGCCGACGCCGGAGGCCGTCAGGAAGATGCTCGCCGGCACGAGCCGCGACCCCGCCGAAGTCATAGAGGGCAACATGACTCCCGGCTACGGCATAGTCACCGTCGAGAAGATAGCGGCCAACGCCGTCATGGCAGGCGCGAAGCCCGAGTATCTGCCTGTCATCATAACGACGGTGGAGATGCTCTGCGACCAGCACTTCGGAGCCTTCCACGTCATAGCGACCGTCTGCTCCACCAACCTGCTCATAGAGGTCAGCGGCCCCATAGCCAAGGAGATAGGCATGAATTCCGGCTTCGGCTACCTCGGACCCGGAAACCGCGCCAACAGCACCATAGGCCGCGCCGTGAGCCTCTGCTGCATAAACCTCGGCCACATGGATTTCCAGATCGACGGCGGCATGAAGGGCAACCCCTCCAGATACTGCAACCTGACCTTCACCGAGAGCGGGGACCTCTCCCCGTGGAAGCCCTTCCACGAGACCATGGGCTACGCTCCGGAAGACAGCACCGTCATGATAGACGAGATACTCCAGATAGACGGCAACTGGCCATTCGAGATAGAGTACCTGCCCTCCTGCGCGTGGACCGACGGACTCGAGAAGGACCTTAAGAGGATAGCCGACAGAGCCGTCGGCGAGCTCCCGTCAAACCTCGAAAACGCTGCCCGCGCCGTGCACGACATACACAAGCTCGGCGCCAACGAGGCGCGGCAGAACGCCCTTCCGCTCATCAGCCACCGCAATTACATCCTCGTCCTCTATCCGGGACTCGCCAGGGAGCTGGCGGCCAACGGCTGGACCAGGGACACCCTCGCCGAGTACATAGCCGGGCACAACCGCTTCCCGTGGGACGAGCTGGGCGAAGCGCTGCAGGCGAGCGTGCTCGAGCTCGCCAGGAGCGGCCGCATCCCGTACCTGACGGAGGACGACTGCAGGCCCGGCGGCATGATACCAATCTTCGACACCAACCGCCTCGCCGTCCTCGTGGCCGGCCCGCTGCACGGCCAGACCGTGGGCCTATACAGCATAGGCAGCTACGGCGGCATGGCGGCGCCCGTGCAGATCAAGAACCCGTCGAAGGTCCCGTTCTTCCTCAGGAAGATAACCGGCGCGACGCTGACGAAGGCCGGAAGATAGAATTGATACGAAGGCTGTACTGACATTATGTTAACCGTTTCGAAAACCCCGCCCGTTCGGCGGGGTTTTCGTCCTTACGGTATACCATTTCAAAGAAAAATGTGTTATTATTGCTTGCGTAAGCCTGTTCCGTTCCGCAAAAAAGGAGGAACGCAATGAAAAGACCAGTAACGGTATTAGTGCTCATCCTTGCCGCGGCGCTGACGCTGACCTTCGCGGCATGCAGCGTCAAGCTCACCGCGCCTCAGAGCGAAGCGCCGGCCGGGACTCCCGCCGCTCCGCACAGTGAAGCGCCGGATGAGCCGGCCGCCGCGCCTTCCGCTCCCGCCGGAACGGCGAAGCCGACCGAGCCTCCGGATAAAACGCCCGAGCCGACGCCTGAAGCGCCCCCCGAGCCTTCCGCGGCGCCCGATGAGGCTCCTCCGCCGGAGGAGACGGCTCCCGCCGGTGAGACGCCGGATCCGAAGCTCATGACGCCGGAGGAGCTCGAGGAATGGATCGACGAGCAGAACGGCGACATCGGCGCGATACTGTCCGGACTGCAGGGCATGGAACTGGACATCGGTCACGCGCCGGGCGAGTATGGCGAGACGGTGGATTTCCTCCCGGAGGAATACGAGTTCCTGTTCCCGGACGGACTGCGCGAGGGAGACTTCGTGACCGAGGCGACGGACGGATACAACGTGACACTCGTCGGGCGCACCCCGCAGGATTTCGACGAACTCGTGAGGCTCGCCGAAGCAGACGGCTACGCCGGGCGCAGTTCCGAGGAGATCATGGGCATCCGGGTCTACGAGGGATACAAGGGCGCGTACGTGCTCGAGATGCTTTACTCGGCCGGCACCGTGGAGATAGGCCGCGGCATTCCGGACTGGTAATACGACGAAAGAGGACAGAACATGAAAAGATATCTTAAACTCGGAGCGCTGCTTCTTGCCGTCGCGCTGCTCCTGACGCTCGCCTCGGCCTGCGGCTCCGCGCCGCCGCCGGACATCCCGGAGATAGATATAAACGTCATCGATGAGCCGACCGCCGCGCCTGTCGTCATTCCGACGGCCGCCCCTTCCCCGGACGGAGCGCCGGAGCCGTCTTCCGAGCCGACGGCTGAGCCGAGCCCGGAGCCGACGCCTGCTCAGACGCCGGAACCCACGCCGGAGGAAACTCCGGACGCGGGCCCGAAGCTCGACAGGGACGGGTTCTACTACGACGTGGAGAGCGTCGCTCTCTATATACACGAGTTCGGAGAGCTTCCGCCCAACTACATCACGAAGGACGAGGCCCGCGATCTCGGCTGGACCGGCGGCACGCCCGAGCAGTTCCGGGAAGGAGCCGCCATCGGCGGGGATTACTTCGGCAACTATGAGGGCCAGCTCCCGAAGGCCAAGGGCCGCAGGTGGACAGAGTGCGATATAGATACCAACGGGAGAAACAGCCGCGGCGCCAGACGCCTCATATTCTCCAGCGACGGCCTGTTCTACTATACCGACGACCACTACGAGAGCTTCAGACAGCTCGTCGTGACGGAGGAGGGAAAGATAGAATGGAAGTAAAGGAATACGTGCTCGACTGCCGCAAGATGACCTCCAGAGCCGAGGCCCACGACCACCTCGCCGAGGTCTTCGCTTTCCCCGGATACTACGGAAGGAATCTCGACGCGCTCCATGACTGCCTGACGGAGCTGCCGCCGTGCAGGATAAGGCTCGAGTGGCCCTGGGCGCTCGGGAAGCTCGGCAGATACGCCGTCTCCCTCATGCAGGTATTTCTCGATTCCGCGGAGGAAAACGGAGGCATCGAGCTTATATAAGCGAAAAGAGCAAGCCGGTCAGGAGATCCCTGACCGGCCTGCTTTATGTATTGTTTATTCTTCGGAAGCGGAGACGAGGTAGTTCGCGCTGCACCAGGCGTAGCGCTCCTCGAACATTACCAGCGCCCAGCCGTTTTCTATGGTGTGCACCTCGACGGGCGTGCCCGTGTAGAGGACGCCGAGCTTCTCGTAAGCCGTGCTCGGACCGGATCGGACGTTGAGCTCGCCGTCGGGAGAGCTGACGACGTAGGTCTCGGGCTGGTTGAACATCGTCGAGGGACGGAAATCGAGCTTCTCATAAAGGTCGACCTCGGGCGTCGGAGAGGGAGGCGGGAGCGTCGGAGTCGGCTCGGGAGTCTCTGTCGGCTCGTCCGTGCCCTCAGGCGGCTCGGAGGCGTCGGGGCCTTCGGGAACGTCCGGCGAAGCCGGGGTGCCCGGCGTCTGGGAAACTGTAGAGGAAGGAGCGTTGCTCGGGGCGGGGTCTTCCTGATTTTTCTTTTCCATCCGTCCGGCGCGGAAGAAGAGGATGGCTATGAGCAGGAACACGGCCGCTCCGATAAAGAGGATAGCGGCGAAACGCCGTCTGTCGGCGGGGGTCAGAGATGATCTTCTCATTTTCCGTACCTCCTAAAATACCGGGTCGGAGCGCTCGCCGGAATCGATCTGCCCGATGAGCCTTCCGGCTTCCTCGACGCCCCTTCCGCGGGCGTAGACCAGCAGCTTGCGCGCGGATACGGGATCCTCAGGAACGCCGCGTCCGTACATATAGCAGATGCCGAGATTGTATATCGCGTCAACGTTGCCCTGACGCGCGGCCTTCTCGAGCCAGCGGGCTCCTTTATCGTAATCCTGCTCGACGCCCTTGCCCCGCAGGCACTGTATGGCGTAGATCGTCTGCGCGCGGGCGTGGCCGAGCTCGGCGGCCCTCAGAAAGCTGGAAGCCGCGGCGGCCTCGTTGCCTCCGCGCAGCTCGCCTGCGCCCTGAGAGTACCAGTCGTCGGCGCTTTTGACGGCCTCGGTAAAGGGAGCGAACTCATCCTCGGGCACGAACGTCTCGAATTCGGACATGGGCTTGGGCTCGGGACGGATCGAAGAGGGATCGAGCTCCCATTTGGCGGCCTCCTGCGAGGGCTTGGATTCGATGTATCCGGACCTGCGTCTGCCTCCGATGAGCATAAGGATGCCTATCGCGAGCGCTATCGCGGCCAGGATAAGGAACACTATACCCAGAATAGTCAGTGTCATGGTCCACCTCCGAAACATCAGAGTTTTATTGATTATATCACAAAACAGGTGAAAATTGAAACGGTTTTGAGAAAAAACATGTAAATAATGTAATAAAAAGGGCAGGCCGCGCGAAAAACGCGAGGCCTGCCGCTGATCATCTGCCTTATTCGGCGCTTATGACGTAGTAGTAGACGGGCTGTCCGCCGGCGAGGACCTGGACCTCCGCGTCGGGAACGGCCTCGGCGAGCTTCGCCGCGAGAGCGTCCGCATCCTCTTCGGAGGCGTCGGCGCCGTAGTACACGGTCACGCAGGCGGGATCGAAGCCGGCTATGGAGGAGGCGATCTCGGGAACGACGGCGTCGAACTCGCTGCCGCTGACGAGGAGCTTGCCCTCGAGCAGGGCGAGGTAGTCGCCCGCCTTCATGCTCAGCCCGTCGAACTCGCTGTCGCGCGCGGCATATGTAACGGAGAAGGTGTGTACGCCGCTGCCGGTCTCTTCCATGGCGGCCGCGACCTCGCCGGGCTCGCCCTCGGCGTCGTAGCCGAGCATGGCGCTGATGCCCTGCGGGACGGTCGTCGTCGGGACGACGATGACCTTCTTGTCCGTAATGGCGTCGCACTGATTGGCGGCGAGGATTATGTTCTTGTTGTTGGGGAGGATGATGACCGTATCTGCGGGGACCTGATCCACCGCGCGCACGAGGTCCTCGGTGCTGGGGTTCATGGTCTGGCCGCCGGAGACTATGCCGTCCGCGCCCAGATCGCGGAAGATGCTCTCGAGCCCTTCGCCGGCGCATACCGCGATGACGCCGAGCGGCTTGTTCGGCTCCGCGGGAGCCTTCGGGGCCTCGTCCTCGCGGGAGGTGAGCTCCGTGTGCTGATTGCGCATGTTCTCGATCTTGACCGTCTGCAGGCTGCCGTAGGTCAGCGCCTCCGTGAGGACGACGCCGGGGCAGTTGTTGTGGACGTGGACCTTGATTATCTCGTCGTCGTCGACGACGACGATGCTGTCGCCGAGAGTGGAGAGGAAGGAGCGCAGCAGGGCGGGATCCTTGTCAGTCTCACGGGCGACTATGAACTCTGTGCAGTAGGCGAATTTGATGTCCTCGGTCTCAAAGTCCGAAAATTCGGCCTTTTCCTTCATCTCGACCGGCTCCGCCGCGACGACTTCCTCGCCTCTGGCGATGGCAAGCATGGCTTCGAGAATGATGACGTACCCCTTTCCTCCGGCGTCGACGACGCCTGCCTTTTTCAGAACGGGATTCTGCTCGACGGTGTGCTCGAGCGCCTCGCGGGCAGCTTCAAGAGCCGCCGATATGGTGCCCTCGACGTCGTCTCCGCTTTCCGCCGCGCGGGCCGCGGCGTCGGCAGCGAGCCGGGAGACCGTCAGTATCGTGCCCTCCGTGGGCTTCATGACCGCCTTGTAGGCCGCCTGGACGCCCTCGCCGAGAGCGGCCGCGACCTCGCCGGCGCCGGCTGTCTGCTTTTCCTTCATCGCGCGCGCGAAGCCGCGGAAGAGAAGGGAGAGGATGACGCCGGAGTTGCCTCTTGCTCCGCGGAGCAGGGCGGAGGCCGTCGTGTCGCAGGCCTCGCCGAGGGTCTTGGGAGTGCGGGAGGAGAGCTCCTTCCTCGCGTTGAGCATCGTCAGAGACATGTTCGTGCCCGTATCGCCGTCGGGCACGGGGAAAACGTTGAGCTCGTTTATCGTCTGCTGGCTGTCATTGATGCGAACATAAGCGGCCATGATCATGTCCTTGAAGGTCAGGCCGTCCAGTCTGTCTTTCATTTGAAACCTCGATGATTCTCGCCCGAAAGGGCTGTGATGGGAGCCCCTGTCAGTCGGGCATTATGGAGTCTACATAGACGTCGACGGCGCGGACTTCGACGCCGGTATCAAGGCGGACCTTGTACGCGACCTCGGAGATGATGGAGCCGCAGATGACCGGGATGTTGACGCCGGTCTTGACGATGATGTGTATCTCGATGTTGAGGGAGCGGTCCTCGTTGAAGCTGACGTGCACGCCCTTGCTCATGACTTCGCGCTTGAGCAGGTGGACGAGGCCGTCGCTGACGGAGCGCATCGCCATGCCGCGCACGCCGAAGCAGTTGATGGCCGCCGCGCCGGCAAGGCTGGTATATACGTCGTTGGAGACGGTGACGCGCCCGTACTTGTTGTAGTTCTGCGTCATAAAACGATACCCCTTTCATAAGGCTTGACGTTCAAATCATTATAGACGCTTTTCCCTGATATTGCAAGCCTGAAATGCCGCGGACGCGGCGCAGGGGCCGTATGATGTGTCCGGACTGTGAAATCTATCCCATAAATAGGGTTTTGCTGTTTACAAACATCTCCTTATATGATATAAGGGTAAGGTACGGGCACGCCGCGGGAGGTTTCTCCGCGCGTCCCGGAATAATGCAGAATACCCGGCCTCAGCCGCCGGGATCATGACAGGAGGATAACCATGAAAAAGTTTGTTTGCAGCGTCTGCGGCTACGTCTACGAGGGCGAGGCTGCTCCCGCCGAGTGCCCCGTCTGCCACGCTCCGGCTTCCAAGTTCGTCGAGCAGTCCGCTGAGATGAGCTGGGCCGCCGAGCACGTCGTCGGAGTCGCGTCCGGCGCTCCCGAGGACATCATCGCGGATCTCCGCGCCAACTTCCAGGGCGAGTGCAGCGAGGTCGGCATGTATCTGGCCATGGCCCGCGTCGCCCACCGCGAGGGCTATCCCGAGATAGGCCTCTATTGGGAAAAGGCCGCCTATGAGGAGGCCGAGCACGCCGCGAAGTTCGCCGAGCTCCTCGGCGAGGTCGTGACCGACAGCACCAAGAAGAACCTCGAGATGCGCGTTGAGGCCGAGAACGGCGCCACCGCCGGCAAGACCGACCTCGCCAAGCGCGCGAAGGCCCTCAATCTCGACGCCATCCACGACACCGTCCACGAGATGGCCCGCGACGAGGCCAGACACGGCAAGGCTCTCAAGGGCCTGCTGGACCGCTACTTCGGCAAGTAACCAAATATGTTTCGGCAGCAAGGAAGAGGGAAGCCTCTTCCTTGCGCGCTTATTACGCAAACGGGAGAGATCCAAATGAGTACGAAAGCCAGCAAGATCCTGCAGGTCATAGCGTTCGCGCTGTTCGCGCTCGCGCTGCTCGTCAGCATCGCGTCCATCTTCGCGCAGACGCCGATCAAGAAGCTTTATTCCGCCTCGCCGGAGATCATTGCCGTCCGCAGCGTCCCCTTCGCGGCCATCGCCGCGGCTGTCATCCACGCCGTGCTCGCCCTGATATTCATGCTCGTAGTCCTGGGAAGACCCTCGAAGGGCGCTGTCAAGGCCGTCGGGATAATCATGGCGGTCCTTTTCGTGATCTTCGACGCGGCCGTCATTCCGCTCATCGGCATGTTCGTGACGGGGCTCGTCGGAAGGCACGGCGCGGCCGCGCTCGCATCGTACAGCACGCTCAGCTCGGGCGTGTCGGCGATAACCAATATCCTCTGCGTCCCCGCGACGATACTGATGTTCATCTCCATAGGCGCGCTGTTCGGCAAGGACCCGTCCGGAGAGCCGGAGCAGCCCGGGAGAGAGGCGAATGGATAACGCCCCGCTCGCCAGAAAACAGCTTCGCATGATGCGTCTGCAGACGATCCTCATCGCGGCGCTGCTCCTTATCCTGCTCGCCGGGATCGTGTTCCTCGCCGTCAGGTTCCGCGAGATCGGCGAGCTCGCCGACACGCTGAAGACCGAGGTCGAGCTCATAGACGTCGGGGCTATAAACGACGCGGCGGGGAACCTCGCATCAGCCGCCGAGGAGCTTGATATGGACGCCGTCGGGCAGACGGTCGAGGCGCTCAAGCGGGCGGCGGAGGGGATAGAGTCCGTCGATATGAGCGAGCTCAACGACGCCGTCGCGGCTCTGAAGGCTGCCGCTTCGTCCCTCTCGGAAATAGACGTCGATTCGCTCAACTCCCTCGTCGAGGCCCTTGACGGGACGGCGACGAAGCTGGGCTCGACGGTCAACGCCATCGGCGGCATCTTCGGACGCTGACGGAAGGGGAGAAGCGCATGCTCAAATATTATCTGATATTTATCGCCGCAATGAGCCTTATCACGATCATCCTCTACGGCGCCGACAAGGCCAAGGCGAAAAAGCACGCATGGCGCATCAAGGAGGCCGTGCTGCTGCTGTTCGGAGCGTTCGGCGGCGCGCTCGGCGGTCTGCTCGGCATGGAGATATTCCGCCATAAGACGAAGCACTGGTATTTCTGGGCCGTCAATATCATCGGCCTCGCGATACATATAGCCCTCGCGCTGCTCATTTTCTTCAAGCTGAAATAAAATGCCTGCTCCCGCAGGCTCACGGAAAGGAAAGTGACCGAAATGTTCAAAAAGAGATTTGTCTGCCTTCTTCTCGCCGCGCTGATCGTTTTCGCGTTCGCGGCCTGCGGAGGAGGCGGAGGGACGGCCCCTTCCGCCGGCGGAACGCCCGCCCAGGACCAGACTCCCGGTGACCAGCAGGCTCCGCAGGGCGGGGAGAACGCCCCGTCCGCCGCACCCGCTCCGGCTCCGGCGAAGCTCACGGGAAAGCTCGCCCTTATCGAGCTCGAAGACAGAGACCCGTCCATCCTTCGCGGCGTGCGTATCAACGGCCTGAGCGCAGGCACGGCGGACGGTTTCAACGCCAGAGAGTCTTCCCTTACCGACGTGCGCTGCATTTTCGAGCTGGGCGAGTGGGTCGAGTTCTACCCGGATACCGACAGGGAATCCGCTCTTCGCGTATGGATCCTGAAGCACCGCGACGATCAGGAGTACTATAACGACTGCAAATTCTCCGATCTGATGCCGAACTTTGCAAACTACTGCGATCTTCATTATCCCACAGACGCGGAGGATCCGGACGAATGGTACTGGGGGAGCTTCTATCTGAATCAGGAAGAATGCAGACCGGGTTATTATGACTTCGTTTTCACCTATGAGGGAAAAGCTATCGCCACTCTGCTGACCCGCTTCTATGGCGAAGGAGAGATAAGCGGCAAAACCGACGCCGAGCTGGAAACGCTTATGCATGAATGAGGTGCGCCATGCCGGAAGAAAGGTTTGTCAGACTCGTTGAAGAATACGGCGGGTTCGAGTTTTATCAGGCGTACGCCAACGACGTGGACCACGTCCTCGGCGGCAAGGGCGATACCTGCTGGTACGTCGTTATGAAAAAGGGAAAGATCACGGAATCGTGGGTCGGAAAGCTCTCCGGCGGCGTCTGGGAGGATAATCATACGAAGGGCACGAAGACAAAAAGCATGCCTTCCGGCACCACGCTGGCCCTCATAGAGGAAAAGGCGTATCTCATGCAGGACGAGAAATGGGTGAAGGACAGAAAGCCGAAGCCCGTCGAGGACGCGCATCCCCGTTTCCACTACGTCTACGGCTTCGGCGACAGGGCCGTCGACGTCTCGCAGAAATACGGAGTGACGATAGCCTTTTCCGACATCAGGGACCCCGCCGCGGGATTTCATCTGAGATATCTCTATACGCGAAACGACGTGGACCTTCCGTGAATACAAAAAACCGGCGCGACATCGGTCGCGCCGGTTTTCTCTTTATGGTTTTTACTTGTTCATCGCTTCCGCG
>JAEFAK010000213.1 GCA_016287555.1 Oscillospiraceae bacterium | reverse complement strand
CGGATGACCTTCCCATTGAAGAGGACGGAGCACGCGCCGCACACGCCGATGCCGCAGCCGACCTTCGTGCCGGTCAGCCCGAGACGGCGCAGGACTATCGCCAGCGAATCCTTCTCGGGATCGCAGACGACGTAGCGCTCGACTCCGTTGATGACCAGGGTCTTGCGTAAAAGCTGATTCATTTTATCCCACCTTCGAAAGTATTTGCGTATCGTTTCCTTTTGGCTTTTCTTATTTTTATTATTATACAATACGGAGAGCGAAAAAACAATCGCAAAATCAGACGAGAACGTTGGTAAGAGTGCCTATCCCGTCTATCGTCACGCTGACCTCGTCGCCCTTTTTCATCCATACCCTCGTGCCCTTGGCCTTGCCGAGGATGACGCCGGACGGAGTGCCCGTAAAAATGAGGTCGCCGGGGGCGAGCCGCGTGAATTTCGAGACGTAGCTGACGAGCTCGGCGCAATTGAAGATCATGCCGCTGGTGAAGTCGTCCTGCACCAGCTCACCGTTGAGGCGGCAGGAGATGCGGTGGTCGTCGTCGGGGTCGAATTCGTCCGCCGTGACGACGTAGGGCCCGGCCGGGGCGAAGCCCGCGAAGGTCTTGCCGATGAGCCACTGGGTCGAGCGCATCTGCGCGTCGCGCGCGGAGAGATCGTTGCCGCAGGTGTAGCCGAAGATGCAGCTTTTCGCCTCCTCAACGGATACGCAGTCCGCCCGGCGGCCCATGACGATGACGAGCTCTGCCTCATAGTCGAAGCATCGGGCGCTCCCGGGCAGAGGGACGGCGCCTCCGGCGGGGGAGAGCGCGTCGTTGAACTTTGAGAAGATGACCGGCTCGGACGGGGGAGTGCCGCCCGTCTCCTCGGCGTGCTTTTTGTAGTTGAGGCCGATGCAGACTATTTTGGCGGGCTCGGTCACGTTGGCGAACATGAGTTCATCCGGATCGAGGCAGGGCCCGTCCGGGATCGTGGGCAGAGCGCCTGCGGCGATGAAGCCGCCGAGAGTCGCGCCGTATCCCGCGGCGGTGAGATCGCGCACGCCTCCGTCGGTGAGCACGCCGGCATGGATGCGGCCGTTTACGAAGAAATTGCAGAGTTTCACTTTTTTCCACCTCCGAAAATGCGCCGAAAAGGCGCGTCCGCCCCGCGATCGGCGCGGAGCGGACGAATAGTTATCTTAAAGGTAAGGGGGCATATAGTATTTGTAGCTGAGGACGCGGGAGAGACCCGTGAGCATCCTGCTCTGGGCGGAGGAGAGGTATTCGCCGCGGCCGGACTCCAGATGAAGGAGCTCCGAGCGGTCTGCGGGCAGGGTGACCGTAACGGTCGTGCCCTCGGGCGAGGAGTCGACCCTGAGCGAGCCGCCGTGCAGGCGGGCGATGAATTCCGCGGAGGTCAGCCCGAGGCCGGGCTCGATATCCCCGCCGGAGCCGGAGTCGGAGACGCTGAACGTCAGCTCGCTGTCCGAACTATCGAGCGCGAGCGTGACCGCCGAGCCGGGCATCGAGTGGCTGACGGCATTGGAGAGGAGCTCCGTCAGCATGCGTTCGATCTTCACCGGGTCGAGCACGACGCGCCCGGAGGCGCGGGAGCACACGAAGCGGACGGAGACGCCTTTGGAGCTCACGAACGCAGACACCGAGTCCGCTAGATCGGCGCAGAGGCGCGCAACGTCGACTGAGGCGGACTCAAGCCTGCCGCCGCCCTCGCGCATCGAGGCGACGTCGGCAAGCTGCTCGGATATGAGCCGGAGCATAAACTGCCCGTGCCTGACGACTGCGAGAGATTCCGTCAGCGCGGGATCGTCGTCGGGGAGCCTGTCGCTCAGAAGCTCGGCCGCGGCGGAGGAAGCGCCCAGCGCCTCGCGCAGGCTCTCGGCGAGCTTTGCTATGAGTCCGGTATCGTCGATCACTGACAGACCTCCCTTCGCGTGAAATGTCGAATAATGTCGAAATAACGCTTTGATTGTATCATTATTCATGCCCGGAAGCAACCGGAATTATGAAAAAAGCTCCCGTGCGCGCAATACATATTATCCCTCGCCGGACCGGGATGTGATTGCGGCACGGCGCAAAAAAGCCCGCCTCTCCTTTTTCGGAGAGGCGGGCGGTATCATAGGGATCTCGCATGCTATCTGACGCTTATCGCCTTTTTCGGGCAGACCTCCTGGCAGCAGTAGCAGCGGATGCATTTTTTATAGTTGTAGACGGGGGGCTCGCTCCTGCCGGAGGCAAAGGAGACGGCCTTGCCCTCGACGGGGCAGTGGTCGACGCAGACGCCGCATTTGACGCATCTGGCCGGGTCGATGACGGGCTTGCGCTTGCCGCCCGTGATGCGCGCGAGCAGCGTCAGGACGTTGAGCTTTTCCCCCTCGCGCAGGACGTCGAAGTCCGGATTGCCGCAGCGCTCGACGAGTTCCTTCATCGAGACGGAGCTCTCGCCGCCGTCCTCGTCGATGAGGACGAGGTCTATCTCGCTCTCCTCGAAGGTGCCTATGCCGGCAAGCGCGCCGTAAACGTTGGTCGGGACGAGCCTGGGGGAGAGGTATACGAGCCGGCAGAAGACGCTGTCGAGCGCGATCGGGTCGGACGAGGCGAGTATGACGTTCATCGATACCGGGTCGCCGGAGGCGGGGCCGTTGCCCTCCATGGCGACGACGCCGTCCATGACGTGCAGGCGCTGCGGCGTGGCCTTGTAGAGGTCGCAGAGCATGCGCGCGAAGACGGCCGCATTGTTGTATGTCGTGTGTCCGACGGCCTTGCGGAAGCCGCAGACGAGGCCGTACATGTTCTTCAGCGCGCCAGTGACGCGCTCGAGCATGTGAGTCTTCATCTTGCACACGCCGATTATCGCGTCGGACTCCGTGACCTCGCGCGCGAAGTAGAACCGCCTGGCGGTCTTTCCCTCCGGATACTCGAACGTGACCTCATGGCTCATGTCGGCTATGCGCGCGCCGCAGAGGCTGTCCTCGGTCAGA
>JAEFAK010000014.1 GCA_016287555.1 Oscillospiraceae bacterium | reverse complement strand
AATATGATAAGCCTGCCGGGCGGCTTTTCCGGCGGCGACGAGCCCGAGGGCTCCGTCAAATTCATAACGTCCTTCTTCCGCGACGCGCGTCTTACTGACGCCGTGACTGAGCTTCTGAAGAACCGCGACGGGCTCATGCTTGGCATCTGCAACGGCTTCCAGGCCCTCATCAAGCTCGGCCTCGTGCCCTACGGCGAGATAAGAACGCTCGCCAAGGAGAGCCCGACGCTGACGTTCAACCTTATCGGACGCCACCAGTCGCGCTACGTGACGACGCGCATCTGCTCTGTCGCCTCGCCCTGGCTTTCCAAGTGCCGCGTGGGCGAACTGCACACCGTACCCGTATCGCACGGAGAGGGCCGCTTCATAGCTCCCGAGCCGCTTCTCGCCGAACTTATAGCCAACGGCCAGGTCGCGACGCAGTATTGCGACGACAGAGGCGAGCCTTCCATGGACACCTCCGTCAACCCGAACGGTTCGCTCATGGCCATAGAGGGCATTATGAGCGCGGACGGCCGTGTACTCGGCAAAATGGCGCACACCGAGCGCCGAGGCGATCTCGTCGCCCGCAACATAGTCGGCGAGCTATATCAGCCCATTTTCGAGGGCGGCGTGTCCTACTATCTCTGATCTGACATTGGATATACTAAAAGGGGGGAGGCGAAAGGATGAAAGAGTTCATTATGAAGGTCTGGAATAAATTCAGATCCTTCATCCTGTACGGGATAATAGGCATTTTCAACACTCTGCTTGATTTCCTCGTATTTACCGCGGCGCATGAGCTTTTCCGCCTCTCGCCTGAGATATCCCATGTTCTCGGCTATATAGCGGGCTTCGTCTCGGGCTTCGTGCTCAACAGGAACATTACCTTCAGAAAAGAAAACTCGTCCAGCGTGTTCCTGCAGGTGCTGAAGTTCCTTCTCGTCAATCTCGTCTCGCTCGGCTCGAGCACGCTGGTGCTCCATCTGCTTACGGGGATCGGACTCAACGAGTATATCGCGAAGGTCCTCGCCCAGATCATCGTGACGCTCATCAATTTCTTCGGATACAGATTTTTCGTTTTCAGGAAAGACACCAAGCCGCCGGCAATGCCGGATCTTATAGTCCCGGAGAACACGCCGGAACTCGGCGAACCGGAGAATTCTCCTGCACTGCCGGAAACGAAGGAAGGGGAGGACGACAAATGACAGACAGAGAACTCATCAACGCCGCGTTCGCCGCATCCGAGAACGCATGGGCGCCTTACTCCGGCTTCAAGGTCGGCGCTGCGCTGCTCTGCTCGGACGGGACGGTATATACAGGCTGCAATATTGAAAATTCATCCCTCGGCGTGACGATATGCGCAGAGCGGGTCGCTCTTTCCAAGGCCGTAAGCGACGGCCGCCGCAAGGGCTTCGTCATGCTCGCGGTGGCCGCCGACAGCGAATCGTACTGTATGCCCTGCGGCCTTTGCAGACAGTTCATCTCCGAGTTCAGCTCGGATATCGAGATCCTCAGCGCCAGGGGCGACGGACGCTATACGAGCTACCGCCTGAGCCAGCTTCTCCCGCATCCTTTCGAAGCTTACGAGGGCTGACCCGGGGATGGACGCGCGGCCCTTGTTCGCGCGCCGCGAAACCTACTCCCGGACGCTGCAGCACATTCCTTCTGCAGTGTTAAAGACCGTCTTCCATATATCCTGCGCTCCGCGCCGAATCCGCGCGAAGCCCGGAAAGGACTGATCCAATTGGCCAGATTTTTCGTGACCGCCAGCAACATTTTCGGCGGCATAGCCTATATAAACGGAAAGGACGCAGAGCACGCCAAAGTGCTGCGCCTTCGAGAGGGCGAGGTAGTGACCGTCTGCGACGGAAAGGGGACGGACTACTCATGCCGTGTAAAAAGCTCTTCTCCGGGCACTCTGGAGGCTGAGATAATCGGACAGGGGCCGAGCGCGGGCGAGCCGGACGTCGACGTTACGGTATATGCCGCGTGGCCCAAGGGCGACAAGGCCGAGACCATTGTCCAGAAGACGGTCGAGCTCGGGGCGAAAAAGATCGTATTCTATCCCTCCGAGCGCTGTGTCAGCCGACCGGACGACATTTCCGCCAATAAAAAATGCAGCCGCCTCGGCCGTATAGCCGAAGAGGCTGCAAAGCAGTGCGGAAGGGGGGTCATACCCGAAGTGCGCTTTGTGTCGTCTTATGACGATATGCTTCTTGAAGCTTCCAGAAGCGAGCTCGCCATTTTCTTTTATGAAGAAGGCGGGGAATCGCTGCGCGATATAATGACCTTCAAGCCGGCCTCCGTAGCGGTAGTGACAGGCCCGGAGGGGGGATTTGAGCCCTCGGAGGCTGCAAGAGCGGCCGATATGCGCCTCATTACCGCCACGCTCGGGGCGCGCATCCTCCGCTGTGAGACTGCGCCCGCCGTCGCCGTCTCGTCCGTCATGCTGCTGACGGGGAACCTGGGCTGAAGCTATCTGAACACGTAAGTCTGCGTTCTGCTCAGCTCGACCCTGTCCGTCGCCAGCTGGACGACGCTGATCTCGTCGCCGGGCTCCGCAGTGACGGAGACCGAGAGGCACGAGGGCGCGACGAACTCCGTCGCGCGCCTGTTCCCGTTTACGGTCACAACGCTGAAGGGCGTAAAGTTTTCCCCGTATATAAATGTCTTCCCGGAGCGCGTCTCCGCGGAAGATATTTTTATTTCATCCAGTCCCATCTGGAGCTCGGTCGGCACGGGCGGCTCGCCCTGAAAGGCGTGCTTATCCCCGTACAGCAGGTCGTACTGCAGCAGCTCAAGCTCGTCATAGTATGTTTCGGCGCCGTAATTTGCCTTATGGAATTCCGGCATGATGCCGCCGCTGAAGCCGATAAGCTCGAACACTCTTGAGCCGAGCCGGTAAGCCTCCAGATCTTCGTCTTCTCCTTCAAGGACCCCGTAGTTGTACCAGACGGCATATTCGGTCTTGTAGAGCGTACCGGAGGCAAGGTCTTCGTCCTCAAGTCCTATCGAGGGAAGATGATCTCCGTAGAAAACGACGACGGTGGGCTCCCGGCGCGCTTTGAGATACTCGGTGAGCTCTCCTATGAATTCGTCCGAGCCGGAAAGCTGGGAGACGTAGTAATCCATGCCCCTGTAATCGTCGCCGTCATCGGGCTCGTCCTCGTCTTCGGGGTATTTCCCGTGCGCCTGGACGGAGACAGCGAATATAAAATCGCGCCCCTCCGTGGAATCGAGCGCCTCGCGGATATACTTAGTCAGGATGCGGTCCTCGGCCCAGCCGGATTCGTTGACGGTTACTCCCGACATATATTCAAGCGAGGTATACGTTTTAAAGCCGAGATTTGAATAGACAACGTTCCTGTCATAGAAGCTGCCGCTGTGATTATGTATTGCGTGCGGAGTCAGATCGGATAGTATATAAGCCAGCGATTCGCAGGGGGTATCCTGGAGAACAGACTCATACGGATATTCGCCGATGCCGAAATAGTCTATATTCATCCCCGTAAGGACTTCAAATTCGGTGTTTACCGTACCTCCGCCTATCGTGGGGACGGAAAGATAGCCCGAGGGACATTCTGCTTTGAGCCGCGTAAAGTTCGGGACGGGATCGTCCTCGAAGACCATGTCCTTTATCTCTGAAGGATCGATGAAGGATTCGAGCTGGACAAATATGACGTTCGGAAGAACGCCTTCCGGCTCCGGGTCGATATCCCCGACGATCTGACCGACCTCCTCGACGGAATAGTCGCGCGGCTTTGCGATCCCGTTTTGAAAAATACTGCACGAAAAGCAGTAAGGGAACCCGCACGTCTCGTATGCGTCGTTGATAAAAAGAAAGTCTCCGTTGAGATCGTAAGCGAGCCCCATGTATACGAATGCCGCAGCGGCGATAAGAGCCGCGCAGCAGACTGCCGCCGCCCGCCTTACGGGGGACAGGAGCGCGCTCTTTCCGGCTCTGCGGAAAATGAAGACGAAAAGCACGACGAGACCGGCGAGAAACAGCCCCATCAGTACCATGTGCCAGATTTTGAAATACACTCCGGCGACCTCAAAGAAAGAGGCGAGCAGCATGAGATCGCGCGCGGAGAAGGGGGTACCGCGCAGAGTGAGAGTGAAGAAGTCCGTTATGCCGAAAAGCAGCCAGACCATACCGACGAGTGAGACTGCGAAGACCCTTCTCCGAAACAGCAGCGTAAAGGAAAAAGTAAATAAGACGATGGCGAAGCTGGAAAGAAAGATCAGCGGTGAACGGAATATGAGAGAAAAAAGACCGGCGAACGAGCGCTGGTTCAACATTTCAAGGACGAGCGCTGCCGCCAGGGCGATCACGACCGTTGACAGGACGGGCTTTGCCCCGAGAATATCGGCTGCTCTGCTGCGCTTTGTATGCATCGAAGACCTCCGTGCTGCTATCGGGATGATCGGATTATATCCCTTTCCGAAGATGTTTTCAATTACTAGTGAAATTAATTAAGAAAAGAATAAAAAACAGTTGACAACGGGGGATAATGCTGTTAATATAGCAAAGCGCTCCAAAGACAGCGGGTGGCGAAAGCCGTAAATCCCGCCGAGGACGGCATCAATCTCATCATTGATTGCTTTCTGTCCTTATGTCCTTCGGGCATAGGGATTTTCTTTTAGGGCGCGAAAGATTACCCGGAGGTGTAAACATGCCGAACGCAAAAGTTCTCAGCGAGAAGCAGGCTATCGTTGCGGCGCTTGTCGAGCGCATCAAGAATGCCGGCTCCGGCGTGCTCGTGGACTACAAGGGCATCAACGTCGCCCAGGACACCGAGATGCGCGCGGAACTTCGCAAGAATGATGTCGAGTATTCCGTCATCAAGAATACTCTCACTCGCTTCGCTCTCGACGATTGCGGCCTGAAGGAGCTCGATCCCGTCCTTCACGGCACGACTGCTCTTGCGACCAGCACCGGCGACCCCATCGCTCCCTTCCGCATAATCAGCGACTACTCCGACAGGCTCAACGATGTTTTCAACATCAAGGCCGCCTTTATGGACGGCAAGGTGCTCAGCGAGTCCGAGATCAAGGAGATCTCCGCGCTTCCTTCCAAGGACGCCCTTTACTCCCAGGTCTTCGGCACCCTGCTTGCTCCCATCACGAGCCTGGCCGTGGTCCTGAACCAGATCGCGGAGAAGAACGGCGCGGCCCCCGCCGCCGAAGCCCCTGCAGCCGAGTAACGCTGCGAAGACAACCAAGAATTTAGGAGGAAAATTAAAAATGGCTAGCGAAAAAGTCAATGCTCTGATCGAAGAAGTTAAGGCTCTCAGCGTTCTCGAGCTCTCCGAGCTGGTTCACGCTCTTGAGGAGACCTTCGGCGTTTCCGCCGCTGCCGCCGCCGTGGCCGCTGCTCCCGCTGCTGCCGCCGCCGCTGTCGAAGAGAAGACCGAGTTCGACGTCGTCATGACCGACTTCGGTGCTGAGAAGATCAAGGTCATCAAGGAAGTCCGCGGCATCACCGGCCTCGGCCTTGCCGAAGCGAAGGCTCTCGTCGAGGGCATCCCCGCCAAGATCAAGGAAGGCGCCTCCAAGGAAGAGGCCGAAGAGCTCAAGTCCAAGCTCGAGGCTGTCGGCGCCAAGGTCGAACTCAAGTAAGTTCAGACAAATCGAAAGACCGCAGGGATTTCTCCTGCGGTCTTTTTTTGTTGTAGGATCCGGCAGGAATCGAACGGCTCTCAATCGTGCTCTTCCCAGTCGAGGCTGCGGCCGACGGCACGCGACCAGCCGCGCCTGAGTTTTGCCCTTTCGGCGGGGTCCATGAAGCTGTCGAATACTCTGTCGCAGCTCCATATTTTGCTTATCTCGTCCGTGCTCTCCCATACGCCGACGGCGAGACCGGCCAGGAAAGCCGCGCCGAGCGCCGTCGTCTCGCGTATGACGGGCCTTTTGACGCTCTTTCCGAGTATGTCGGCCTGAAACTGCATCAGGAACGAGTCTCTGCAGGCTCCGCCGTCGACCTTGAGCTCGGCGAGCGTCCTTCCGCAGTCTTTTTCCATGGCGTTCACGAGGTCCATGGACTGATAGGCGATTGCCTCCTGAGCCGCGCGTATTATATGCTCCGGCTTCGTGCCGCGCGTTATGCCGACGATGGCGCCTCGAGCGTACATATCCCAGTAGGGCGCGCCCAGCCCCGTGAAGGCGGGGACGAAATACACTCCGCCCGTATCCGGGACCTTTTTGGCCATGGTCTCGGCCTCGGGAGCGGTCTCAATGAAATGCAGCTCGTCGCGCAGCCACTGAATGACGGCGCCGCCGACGAATACCGAGCCCTCAAGCGCGTACTGAACCCTGCCGTTCAGGCCGATGGCTATCGTCGTCAGCAGTCCGTGGCGGGATTCGACGGGCTCGGAGCCCGTGTTCATAAGCAGGAAGCAGCCTGTGCCGTAGGTGTTTTTCGCGTCGCCGGGATTGAAGCAGCCCTGCCCGAAAAGCGCGGCCTGCTGATCGCCGGCTATGCCCGCGATGGGGACGTCCCTGTCGAGCAGGCGGCAGGTGCCGTAGACCTCGGATGAATCGCAGACGCGGGGAAGCATGCTCTCCGGTATCCCGAGCACGTCGAGCAGACGTTTGTCCCATCTGAGATTATGAATGTCATACAGCATCGTACGTGAGGCGTTGGTATAGTCCGTGACGTGAGCCTGACCTCTTGTGAGCTTCCAGACGAGCCATGTGTCTATCGTCCCGAAAAGGAGCCTGCCCTCGTCCGCGAGAATTCTCGCGCCATCGACGTTGTCGAGTATCCATTTAATTTTCGTTCCGGAAAAATAGGCGTCGATCACAAGCCCGGTCGTCTTCTTGATATAGTCCTCAAGCCCGAGAGCTTTGAGTTCGTCGCATATCGCGCTCGTCCTCCTGCACTGCCATACGATGGCGTTGCATATGGGAAGCCCCGTCTCCTTGTCCCAGATGACGGTCGTCTCGCGCTGGTTGGTAATGCCTATGGCCGCGACATCGTTGATATCGACCTCGGAGCGCGCGAGGACCTCTGAGAGAACGGAGACGACGCCGCTGTATATCTCCATGGGGTCGTGTTCTACCCATCCCGCTCTGGGATATATCTGAGTGAACTCTTTCTGCGCCGAAGCGACTATGTTCTGCTCGCTGTCAAATAAAATGGCGCGGCTGCTGGTCGTCCCCTGATCGATGGAAAGGATATACTTGGCCATGGTTTACCTCCGGTGCCGTTTGGGCGAAGGTCCGCGGACCCTGCCGTTATCAGCATAAGTATACTCTCTCAGAGCGGCCTTTTTCAAGAGGCGATATGAAGCGGCGCGGTCCCGTCCGGACCGCGCCGCGCAATAAGCTTTATTTGAGTTCGTTTCTCCTTTTTCTCCGGACCCTGTTGAGGTGCCGCTCATAGTCTCCGCTTTTCAAAAGCTCCGCAATGACGATCTGGTCGAGAACGGGGACCGTGCATGAATAAAAGCCGAGGCGCAGCATGAAGTCCTCCGTCATCGATCCGGGAAGAAGCATGTATCCGACCCTGATCGACGGCGCTATCGTCCGAGAAAAAGTATTAATGTAAATAACGTCCGTCCCGTCGGCCATGGAGAAAAGCGGCTCCTCCGCCTTGTGGGAGACCGTGAGCTCGGAATCAAAATTATCCTCGATGACGACTCCGACCCTCTGCCTTGCCCAACGGATGTATTCGTGCTTTTTCGATATGTCGGCGAAAACTCCGCTCGGATAGCTGTTGAACGGCGTCACATGCAGGACCGTCGCGGCGCTTTTTTCGAGCGCCGAGGAGGAAATGCCCTCGCTCGTCATAGGGAGCATCTCGCAATTGATGCCGTGCGCCTGATAGACCTCGCGTATCTTCTCATAAGAGGGGTCCTCGAGCGCGAAAATCCGCTCTTTTCCGAGATACTGCGCGGCAAGGCCGTAGAGATATTCGGCGCCGGAGCCTATGAAGACCTGCTCCGGAGAGACGGAGATGCCGCTGCTTCGGGAGAGGTATCTGCATATTTCGTATTTGAGCTCCGGCATGCCGAAATTCGGCGAACGCTCAAAAAGACGCTCGCCCCATTCCGAAAGGACTCTCCGCACGGTGCGCGAAATGACGGAAAAAGGGAAGAGGTCGGGCGTTTGCGTCCCTGCGGAGCTTTGCTCCGGGGCGGATACGGCTTTTTCCGGCAGAGACGGGAAATCCGCCCTGCGGTATAGGACGTAGCTCCCGCTCCGCTCCCGGCTCTCGATATATCCCTCCTCGCCCAGAAGAGCGAAAGCGTGCTCCGCCGTTATGATGCTGACGCCCGTTTCCGCGGCGACGGTACGCTTGGAGGGCAGTCTTTCCCCGAAGGCGTAGATGCCGGAGGTTATGTCCCTGACAAAGCATTTATAAAGCTGGATGTAGGCCGGTTCGGCGGCCGTTCGATCGATAGTGTAATTCATCTGGTCATATTAAATTTCTTCAATTTGGTTATTTATATATGTTCAGATGTATTTTATCATTCAGACCATAATTTGTAAAGGGATGATTTTCCATGAGCAGACAGAGCAATAAACATACAGTTTTGCGCATAACGCTGACGGCAGTCTTCATGGCGATGAATATAGCGCTTTGCTCCTTCGGTATCCCGGTACCGGGCGGGCATCTCTACCTATGCGACGCGATAATCTGTCTCGCGGCGCTGCTGCTCGGTCCTTTCGAGGCCTTTGCCGTCGGCGGGATAGGCGCGCTTATCGGCGATATGATCTTCTATCCGCCTCCCATGTTCGTCTCGCTCATCGTTCATGGACTGCAGGCCGTAGTCATCTCGCTCATAGCGCACCATGTCTTCAAAAATCATAAAAAACTTGCGGGCGTCGTCGCGGTGTCCGTCGGAGCGGTGATCATGGTCATAGGCTATTTTCTCGGCAAGACGTTCGTTTACAGCACGTTCGAATACGCCGTCATAAAGCTTCCCTATGAGATAGCTCAGGCGGCTCTCGGAGCCGTGCTCGGCTTTCTGCTGTGCTATCATCTCGGCGTCGGAAAGCTCTATACCAAGACGGTCTCTAAATACAAAACGGCCTGAAGCAGTGCTCCGGAGAGCGTATCGCCTCTCCGGAGCTTTTTTGCGTTTCCCGCGCGAAATTCATAATAAATTTACCAGCTGCGCGAAATCTGTTCACTATTGACGCTTCAATTCATCTATTATATAGTTAAGTCAGACTAAACCAGCCCGGAGGTGTGAAGATTGGATAACAAGAAAGTACTTGTCATCGAAGACGAATCCAATATAGCCGAGCTTTTGAGGCTCTACCTTGAAAAGGACGGCTTTACCGTTCGCTGCGCCGCAGACGGCGGCACCGGCGTCGCTGAGGCCAAGGTGTTCCAGCCGGATCTTATCCTGCTTGATATCATGCTCCCCGTTATGGACGGGTGGGCTGTTTGCCGCGCGATCCGCCAGACCTCGACCGTCCCCATCATCATGCTGACGGCCAAGGGGGAGACGTTCGACAAGGTCTCCGGTCTGGAGATGGGCGCGGACGACTACATAGTCAAGCCCTTCGAGGTCAAGGAGCTTCTTGCGAGGATCCACGCCGTGCTGCGCAGATATTCTCCCGCGGAGGCGGGCCAGCGCAAGCTGACCTATGACAAGCTCGTAGTCAATCTCGATTCGTACGAGCTCATAGTCGATGGAAAAAAGGTCGATACTCCGCCCAAGGAGCTCGAGCTCCTTTATCATCTCGCCTCCGCTCCCAACCGCGTATATACGAGAAACCAGCTCCTCGACGAGGTGTGGGGCTTTGATTATTTCGGCGACTCCCGCACCGTCGACGTCCACATCAAGCGTCTTCGCGAAAAGCTTGAGGGCGTGAGCGATAAATGGTGCCTCAAGACGGTCTGGGGCGTCGGATATAAGTTCGAAACGACCGAACAGCAGTAATGAAGAGCATCTACTGGCGAAATTTCTCTCTGACGGCCGGCATCGTCCTGCTGAGCATACTGCTCGACGTCGTGCTGTTTTCGTGGCTGAGCTTCAACTACACCGTCAACGAGAACAGAAAGACGCTCCGCGCGACGGCGTACGTCCTGGCCGACACCACATCCGCCAAGAGCACCGAAGTTTCGCTCGACGACTGGGACATTCGCATGCTCATCCTGTCGGTCTCCAGATCTTCTGACGTTCACGTATCGCTCGCCGGGACGGACGGCATGGTCCTGACCTGCTCCGACAGCGACCTGTTCTGCCGGCATATTGGCTGCGTTCTGCCCGAGGGAGTCCTCGAAAAGGTGTCCGACGAGGGCCTTTACGAGGCAAAAGGGACGCTCGGCGGCTACTATGAGGGCAGCATGTATTATGCGGGAGTGCAGATCCCGTCTCCTCAGGGCGAAGGCGCGATAGGCTACATATTCGTTGCCGTTTCGACGGATTCGATGACGCTTCTCTGGCGCCCCGTCATCTCGCTCTTTGTATTCGTTGGCTGCGTTGTTCTCCTCGTTGCGCTCATAACTTCGCTTATCGTGACGAGAAGGCAGATGTCGCCTCTGCACGAGATGGCTCAGGCGGCCGGCAAGCTCGCCAAGGGCCAGTTCGACGTCCGCGTAAAGGGCGGCAACATCGAGGAGATAGAGGAGCTGGCCGACGCATTCAACATGATGGCCGGGTCCATGGAAACGGCGGAAAACAACAGACGCGAATTCATCGCGAACGTCTCCCATGAGCTCAAGACCCCGATGACGACGATATCCGGCTTCGCCGACGGCCTTCTGGACGGGACGATACCGCAGGAGGATTCGCAGAAGTACATCGCCGTTATTGCCGAGGAGACGAGGCGCCTTTCAAGGCTCGTAAGGCGCATGCTCGATCTTTCGCGCATGCAGAGCATAGATACGGCCAAGGTCCTCAGTTCCTCCTTCGACGTGACTGAGGTCGCGCGCCGCGCCGTGCTCGCGCTCGGACCTAAGATAGACGACAAGAAGCTCGACGTCATCGTTGAGCTCCCCGAGGAAGAGGTCATCGTCCGCGGCGAAGCCGATACGATAATGCAGGTCATCTACAATATCCTCGATAATGCCGTAAAGTTCGCCCATGAGAGCGGAAAGGTCAGGCTGAGGATATGGAAGCAGGATCAGAAGGCAAACGTCGCCATCGGCGACGAGGGCGAGACGATACCTGAGGACGATCTGCCAATGATCTTCGACAGATTCCATAAAAGCGACCGATCCCGCAGTCTTGACAGAGACGGAGTGGGTCTCGGGCTTTACATAGTCAAAGCGATCCTCACCGGCTACGGCGAGGATATTCAGGTCAAAAGCAAGGACGGCTGGACGGAATTCGTTTTCACGCTGACGCTGAAATGATCCGTTCCCGCATCCGGAGGAATAAATGACAGAGCGCGACAACGAAAACTACTATCTGGAGGGGTATTTCGACTCAGTAGCTGAGCCTGCCCCAAAAAAGTGCAGGGAGAAAAAGCCCCGTCATATGAGCGCCGGCAAGTGCATCCTCATCATTCTTGCCGTCGCAGTGGCGCTGTGCGCGCTTCTGGCCGCCGTTTATATTATATGGACCTTCGACGTCGTCGTCACGGGCAACGACGGCAACGTCAATATCCGTGTTACGCGCGTCGACAGGCACGGGCTCGATCTTGAGGACAGGATCAATCTCCCCTCGGATCTGCTGCCCAGGGAAACCCCGCCGCCGGATTCGCTCGTTCCCGCCCCTTCGGGCGCAGCGACGCTCCGCATAACGGGCGACCCGTTTGGTCAGGAACTGACTGACAACCAGATAAACGATAAGGCGGCAAGGAGCGTGGTATCAGTCGCAGTCGACCGTGGAGGCTCCGTATCCTGCGTTTCAGGCGTAATAATGAGCGACAGGGGATATGTAATAACCTGCTGCCATGCCGTGGAAAACGGAAGCGTGAGCGTCTGTCTCGCCGACGGGACGGTCCTTCCGGCCAATGTTGTCGGCATGGACGAAGCGACTGACATCGCCGTGCTTTCCGTCGAGGGAGCACAGCTTAAGTCCGCCGAATTCGGCGACTCCGATCTGACCGAGGTCGGTGACAGGGCATACGTTTTCGGCTGCCTTCCGACAGGCACGTGCTTCATGACGGACTGCATCGTTTCCGCCATAGACGCAAACGTCTATTTTAACGGCGCGTCGACACCTCTCATCCTCACTAACGCCGCGGTCCGCACGTGGAACACCGGGGGCGTGCTCGTTAACTCCGCAGGGAAAGTCGTCGGCATTGTCGACGTCGGGCTCTCCGCGATATACGGGGAGGATTCGCTCTGCTGCGCCATTCCCGTCAAAATGGCCAAGCCCGTAATAGACGAGCTCATCGAGAAAGGTTACGTGGAGGGCAGGCCGGACTTCGGCCTTGAGCTCTCCGACGTTCCCGCCGCCATGAGCGCGTATCTGGGCATCCCGCGCGGGGCCATGATAGCCTCCGTCAACGAAAACAGCGAGGCTTATGCCAAAGGCCTTGCACGCGGCGACGTAATCATGGCCGTAAACGGCTCGGAGATCAGCGGCGTTAATGATTTCAATCGCTTCAAAAACTCTTTCCATGTCGGCGACAAAGCCGTTCTCGCCGTGTATCGCGCCGGGACGGTATACTACGTTGAGCTGACCGTGCAGGACAGTTCGGAGGTCAGATAAATGAAGCGAAAAAACCATAAAACAATAAAGGGAGCGCTGGCGCTGTTTATCAGCGCTGCGCTCCTTTGCGTTTCCGCGCCTTTTGCCGGCGCTTTTGAAAGCGTGACGGAGCTCGCGGGGAAGACGAAGCTTGCGAGCGGGGTATTCTATACAGGCGATGCGCGGCAGGCCGAATACAGGCTCGAATACACGCCGAACGACGTCGTGCGTCCCGTTGTCGTTTACGGCTCAAAGGTGTGCAACTACGGCTCGTTCGGCAGCATGGCCTCTCTGCTGGAAAACAGAGGCATGAACGTCATCGGCGGGATAAACGGCGACTATTATGTCCTCGCGACCAATCAGCCTTTGGGCATCGTCATATCCGAGGGCGTCCTCAGAAGCTCCGACTCCGGGCACTGGGCGGTCGGCTTCCGCGCGGACGGGACGGCCTTCATCGGGAAGCCGGCTCTGAATATGCGCGTAAGGCTTTCCGGCCAGAACTACGTAATAGCCGGGATAAACAAGGTCCGGAGCGGGACGGGATATCATCTGTTCACAGAGGACTTTTCCTATACCACAAAGAATACCGCGCCCGGCTGGGATGTGATCCTGACCCCCGAGGAAGGCGCGGAGCTCAAGACCAACTGCGAGTTTACAGCGACCGTCGACGAGATAATCGAATCGAAGGGCGAACTGGCTCTTCCCGAGGGAAAGCTCGTTCTCAGCGTATCTGCCGAGACGGACGAGTGGCGCCGCTACGGAGTCGAAAATACCTTCCCGGGCGATACCGTCAGCATAAGCATCAGCTCTGACGGCATTTGGGACGAAGCCGATTATGCCGTGGGTTCGCTTTACAAGCTCGTCACGGACGGAGCGCCCGAGCCCGGCCTTGAGCGCGGAGAGATCGCGCCGAGAACGGCGGTCGGCATCCGAGAGGACGGGACGATAGTTCTTTACACGATAGACGGCCGGCAGGCCGGATACAGCAGGGGATACACGATAGCCGGTCTTGCCGAGCGCCTTGCCGAGCTTGGGTGCGTTGAAGCCTGCATAATGGACGGCGGAGGCTCGACTGCGCTGTCGGCTCTTTACATCGGCGGCGACGACGCCGAGATGGTCGGGAGACCATCCGCCGGAGCCGAGCGTTCCGTGAGCACATACATAATGCTCGCAGCCTTCGGAGAGGGAAGCGGAGCGGTCAAATGCATAGGCGTAAGACCTGAGGCTCCGGTCGCGCTGAAAGGCGCGGAGATCGCCTTCACCCTCAGCGCGGCCGATGAGACCGGGAGACCCGTAGAGATGCCTTACGCCGAGGTCACGGCATCGGGCGCGGCGCTGATATCCGACGGGCGTGCGCGCTGCTCCGAGGCCGGCACTGCACAGATAAAGGCGCGCAGCGGCTCCGTCGAGGGAACGGGCTTTGTCGAGGTCGTCGAAACTCCCAATGAGATCGACGTTTCTTTCGGTGGGACGAAGCGCGAGAGCCTCGTCATCCCGCCAGACAGAACGATAGATCTTACGGCAAAAGCCTCGTGGCTCGGTCTTGGACTTGTCTCGCAGGATGAATGCTTCACATGGGAAACGAACGTCGGCAACATAACAGCCGACGGGGTCTTCTTCTCAGGCAATGAGGACGCCGAAGGCGAGATATCCGTAACGGCGGGCGGCCTGACCGAGACGATACCCGTTTCCGTGCACCACATTACGAGAATGCTCGACGGGTTCGAGACGAACACGCTCGGAGAGCCTAACGCCGAAGTTTTCCACGCCGATTCCGGCCGCGGCGCGGCTCGGCTCAGATGCGACCTCGGCTGGGGCGGAAGCTTCGTATGGAAGGCGAATTACGGCGCGACGGAGTTTGCGGACAATATCCATATCTCCGTCTGGGGCGACGGCTCCGGCAACACCCTCTTTCTGCTCGATGCAAAGGGCGACCGTCATACCGTCTGCACGCTTGATTTTGTCGGACTGAAGCGCTGTTCTGTCCCGTGCGCGAATATGTGGGGCATAGGTCTAAGCGGCTCGGGCCATTCGGATATCTGTGTCGACAGCCTGGCCGCGTCCTCTTACGATGTACCCGACGATACCGCGCCGGCCATATTCGACGTCTATCTCGACGGCGGAGCATTCAGCGCAAGCGTCTTTGACGATTTCGACGGCGAAAGGCTGTCTCTCGCACTGACTGTCGACGGCAGGGAATGGCCTTATATTTATAAAGAAGGCTTCGTTTACGCCTCCGTGCCGACGGAGGGACTTTATAAGCTGACGCTCCGGGCCGCCGACTCCTCCGGCAATATAGCCGAATGGGGGAGCCTCGTCGGGACCTCCGCACCGGCCTCGGCCGATACGGAAAACGACTGGTCGCGCAGCTATGTCGCATGGTCGGTAAGCGCAGATATGATCCGGCTCCGCGCCGACGGCTCGTTCGGCCCGGAAGAGGAGATGACGAGGGAGCTTTTTGCACGCGCCGTATGTATTTGGATGGGCATCGATGTCTCCGCTTACAGCGGCGTCGAGCTGACATTTACGGATCTTGCAGAGATCTCGCCCGAGTGTCTTCCGTATGTCCGCGCGGCGTACGCTCTGGGCTTTCTGAGGGGAGCTGCAGTCGACGGCGTTATCAAATTCATGCCGAACGACGGACTGACGAGAGCTCAGGCGATGACGGTCATAGGCCGCATCCAGGGCATGGGCTTCGATGAGAAAACGCTGAGCTTCAGCGATTCGTCGGAGATCCAGGACTGGTCGCGGCAGTACATCGTCCAGCTCGTCTCGCGCGGCGTTATCGAAGGCTACGGCGACGGCAGGGTCGGACCATCCGATGCGCTCACGCGCGCGCAGGTCGCAAAAATTCTTGCCATGGCGACTTAAATCGGGCAAAAGAAAGAAGGCGGGGAGGTTCCCCGCCTTTTATTCATATTCAGCAATACATGGAGTTGGCCTGCATATAATCGTAGATCATCTTTCCGTGGCACTGTTCGTCTTTCTGGATAGCTCCGAGAGCGGCGCGGGTCTGCTCGTCCTTGAATTCGAATATGCACGTATCGTACAAATGCGAGACGTGCTTTTCTCCTGAGAGATTGTCGGAGCAGAGATAGCAGTCGTTCTTTTTGTCCGGGGTGTCCGCGACGGAGTGGAATGCCGAGAAGGTCGGGTGCGCGCTCTCACCCTTTGAGCAGGCGGGCGCGCTGCCGCTTTTGATGCTGTTCAGACAGTTAAGATGCTTCTGTTCGGTCTGAGCGATCTGCGTAAACAACCCTTTGAGCTGCGGGTCAACTGCCTTTTCGGCGCTTTTGCCGTACTTGTCGATGCAGAGCTTTTCCTGCTCTTCAAGATCCTTGATAAGGTCCTGTTCCTTTTGCGTGAGCGTCATTATTATCACCTCGTCGTTATTATCGGCACAAGGGCCTTTTTTATACGGCGAGGCTAAAAAAAGCACCCGGACCG
>JAEFAK010000212.1 GCA_016287555.1 Oscillospiraceae bacterium | reverse complement strand
GGGAAGATGAAGGTGTTGGCATAGCCTGCAACCGGGCTTCCGGGGAACTTCAGCTGGCCGACAACCGGGGAGACAGCGGCGTCAAACTGCATCTCACCGTCGATGGCGACATCGGGGGCCATCTCCTTGGCAATGGCAGTTGCGTTGCGGACGAGATCCACATTCGCACCCTTACCAGAGCCCTTGGTGGAATAGGACAGCATGGCGACCTTCGGATCAATGCCGAAAACCTTTGCGGTCTTGGCGGTCTCAACGGCGACCTCAGCCAGCTGTGCGGCAGCGGAAAGAGTGACGTTCCCTTCCTTGTCCACTTTGTCCTGATAATCGATGTTGATGGCGCAGTCGCCCATGGCGATCATCTCTTCGCCGCGGACCAGAATAAAGCAGGAGCTTACAAGGTTGGCGCCCTTCTTGGTTTTGACAAGCTGCAGCGCGGGACGAACCGTATCAGCGGTAGAATAGGTCGCTCCGCCAAGGAGCGCGTCTGCGACGCCCATCTTGACCAGCATGGTTCCGAAATAGTTGCCTTTCATGAGATTGGCACGGCAGTCCTCAGGGCTCATCTTGCCCTTGCGCAGATCGACCATGGTCTGGACCATCTCGTCCATGCCCTCATAGGTGGCGGGGTCGAGAATTTCGAGCCCTTCGATATCGAAGCCGCCCTTTTCAGCGGCAGCCTTGACTTCTTCCACGTTGCCGACAAGGATCGGAGTGAGGAAGCCGTCTTTCTTCAGGCGGGAGGCAGCTGCCAGGATTCGGGCATCCGGGCCCTCGGTATAGACGATCTTTTTGGGATTGGCTTTCAGAATTTCAACGAGATTTTCAAACATGCTGTTTTCCTCCGTAAAAGACTATTTTTACCCTCCTAATCTACCACGCTCACGACAGTTTTTCAAGAGGAAAGAAGAGTTTTTGTTTACAAGGTATGCTGTCGTGGGTTATAATATCGTAATCCGAAGAAAAACAGGAGTTGCCATGACAGAACAGAACAAAATTAGGAACTTCTCCATCATTGCGCATATTGACCACGGCAAATCGACGCTCTCCGACCGCCTGATTGAAAAATGCGGCGCGGTGGAAGCCCGTGTGATGGAGGATCAGATCCTTGATAATATGGAACTGGAGAAAGAGCGCGGGATCACGATCAAAGCCCGCGCTGTCGGACTGCAGTATCGGGCGGATGACGGGGAGGACTATACTCTGAACCTGATTGACACGCCGGGCCATGTGGACTTCAACTACGAGGTCAGCCGTTCCCTCGCCGCCTGCGAGGGGGCCGTCCTCGTCGTCGATGCGCGGCAGGGGATAGAGGCTCAGACCCTCGCCAATACCTACCTCGCCCTCGACCACAATCTTGAGATACTCCCCGTAATAAATAAGATAGACCTTCCCGGGGCTGATCCCGCGAAGGTCAAAAAGGAGATAGAGGATATCATCGGCATCCCCGCCGAGGACGCGCCCGAGATATCCGCCAAGCTCGGCATAAATATCGACGCCGTCCTTGAGGACATCGTCAAGAACGTCCCGCCTCCGAAGGGGGACGACGCGGCGCCTCTGCGCGCGCTGATATTCGACAGCCAGTATGACAATTTCCGCGGCGTCATCGTCTATATCCGCGTTCAGGAGGGCACCCTCCGGCGCGACATGACCGCCCGCATGATGGCCTCCGGCGCGGAGTACCGCGTCGTCGAGCTCGGCCATATGAGGCCGCTCGGCCTCGAGCCCTGCGAAGAGCTGCGCGCAGGCGACGTCGGCTATTTCACGGCCAGCATCAAGAACGTCGCGGATACGCAGGTCGGCGATACCGTCACCGACGCGGAGAGGCCGGCGGCGGAGCCGCTCCCCGGCTACAGGCCCGTCCTTCCCATGGTCTTCTCCGGCATCTATCCCGCCGACGGCGCGCGCTACCCCGACCTTCGCGACGCGCTGGAAAAGCTCAAGCTCAACGACGCCTCGCTCTCCTTCGAGCCTGAGACGTCCGCCGCGCTGGGCTTCGGCTTCCGCTGCGGCTTTCTCGGCATGCTTCATATGGAGGTCATCTTCGAGCGCCTCGAGCGCGAATTCAATCTCGACCTCATCACGACCGCACCGAGCGTCATCTACGAGGTGCATCTTACCAACGGCGAGACCGTCATGATAGACAACCCCCTCAAGTACCCCGATCCCTCGCAGATAGAATGGGCCGCCGAGCCCTTTGTCAAGGGCTCGATAATGCTCCCGACGGAGTACGTCGGCAATATCATGGACCTGTGTCAGGAGCGCCGCGGAGAGTACCGCGACATGGTCTATCTCGATTCCGACCGCGTCGAGCTGCATTACAGCCTGCCGCTCAACGAGATAATCTATGATTTCTTCGACGCGCTCAAATCCCGCACGCGCGGCTACGCCTCGCTCGACTACGAGTTCGAGGAATACCGCAAGAGCGATCTTGTCAAGCTCGACGTCCTCCTTAACGGCGACGTCGTCGACGCGCTCAGCTTCATCGTGCATAAGGAAAAGGCCTACGCCCGCGCCCGCCGCATAACCGAAAAGCTCAAGGAGAACATTCCCCGCCAGATGTTCGAGATCCCCGTTCAGGCGGCCATCGGCGGCAAGATAATCGCCAGAGAGACGATAAAGGCCCTGCGCAAGGACGTCCTCGCCAAGTGCTACGGCGGCGACATCACGCGCAAGAAGAAGCTGCTGGAGAAGCAGAAGGAAGGAAAGAAGAAGATGCGTCAGCTGGGAACGGTGCAGATCCCGACGGAGGCCTTTCTGGCCGTGCTGAAGCTGGATGAATGAGCCGTCATGCGCATCCCCCCCCGTCCACTAAAAACTGAAAACAAGAAAAGCCGCTGTGAAAACGAAGCGTTTTCACAGCGGCTTTTTCACGCCTGACTGACCTCGACGGCCAGTTCTCTTCCGTATTCGGCGTCGACAGTGATCTTCACCTGCCGCTCGCCGTCGACGCAGAAGAACTCATAACAGGGCTTGCCCTGATACACGACCCGCTGCGAGGAGAGCGGCGTAAGCGCCGAGGGCAGCG
>JAEFAK010000211.1 GCA_016287555.1 Oscillospiraceae bacterium | reverse complement strand
TTTTGACCTTCATGCCCTTGCCCGCGTTGGCCTCCGCCATGAAATTGTCCCAGCCCCAGCCGAACTTGTTGCAGCAAAACAGCGCGAAGATAAACGCGCCTATCGGCAGCAGGTTGGTGGAGACGATGAAATCCCAGAAGTCGAGCCAGGAGCTTCCCTCCGCGAAGGGCTGGAAGCCGCTGAGCTTGCTGAAGCCAAGCGCGGTGGTCAGGGAGAGCAGGAAGATGACGACGCCGCAGATGACGCTGCCCTTCGGGCGCGACCACTTCGTCTTCTCGCGGACCATGGCGAGGATGTTCTCGAAGACGGCGAGCTCGGTGGACATGGCCGCGAAGACCATGAACAGGAAGAACAGCGTGCCCCACCAGCGGCCGCCGGCCATGTTGTTGAAGACCGTCGCCATAGTGTTGAACAGCAGCGCGGGGCCGGCTCCGACCTCGACGCCGTAGCTCGTGCAGGCGGGGAAGATGATGAGGCCGGCCACGAGGGCGACGACGGTATCGAGGATGATGACGTTGACGCTCTCGCCCATGAGGGAGCGCTCCTTGCCGACGTAGCTGCCGAAGATCGCCATCGAGCCTATGCCGAGGCTCAGCGTGAAGAACGCCTGGTTCATCGCTCCGACGACGACGCTGCCGGTTATCTTGCTGAAATCGGGAACGAGATAGAACTTCAGGCCCTCGCCGGCGTTCGGCAGCGTGCAGCTGCGTACGGCCAGCGCGATCATGAGGATGAGCAGGATGACCATCATATACTTCGTGACGCGCTCGAGGCCCCTCTGCAGATGGAAGCAGAGTATCCCGAAGCCGACGACCACGGCGATGGCGAGGAAGAGGACGTTGACGCCGGGATTCGTGATCATCTCGACGAAGCCGAGACCCTCATTCTTGCCCGTCAGGAACATCCAGAAGTAATAGATCATCCACCCGGTGACGACCGTGTAGAACGCCATCAGAGCGACGTTGCCGAGCAGGGCGAACCAGCCGTGGATATGCCACTTCGAGCCGGGCTTTTCCAGCTTCTGATACATGCCGAGCGGGCTCGCCTGACTGGCGCGGCCCATCGCGAACTCCATGACCATGACCGGCAGACCCAGCACGAGCAGACAGATTATGTAAACAAGCACGAATCCGCCGCCGCCGAACTGCCCCGTCATCCAGGGGAACTTCCATACGTTGCCGCAGCCGATGGCGCATCCGGCGCTCAGCAGGATAAAGCCGAGACGGCTTGCGAGATGCTCTCGATTCCTGTCCATGGTATTTGACCTCCTGATACTATCTTTCTTTTCGAACAGAGAATTTCAAATAAAGGCCTTTATGAGTTTTTGTCGGTCTGATGCTGCTTTTTGAGATTGCCGGTCTTCTCGCTGCGCTTACGAAGCTCCGCGGCGATATCCTCCGGCGTGATGCCGGTCTGCACCATGAGGACGGTCAGGTGATAGAGCAGGTCGCTCATCTCATAGACCAGCTCGCTTTTGACGCCGTTTTTCGCGGCGATGATCGTCTCGGCGCATTCCTCGCCGACCTTTTTGAGTATCTTGTCGAGCCCGTTGTCGAAGAGATAGCGCGTATATGAATTCTCCGAGGGGTGCTCCTTTCTGTCGATGGCGGTTTCGTAGAGCGTTACCAGAGCTTCATCCATTTTCTTTTCCTCCAAGTTCGATGTCGTTGAAAAAGCAGCTTTCGCTGCCGGTATGGCAGGTGGGCCCGTCGGGTCTGCATTCAAAGAGCAGCGCGTCCGCGTCGCAGTCATAGTGCGCCGAGACGACGTGCAGGAAATTGCCGGAGGTCTCGCCCTTGTTCCAGAGCTTCTGCCGGCTGCGGCTGAAGAACCAGACCGTGCCTTTTTCCAGCGTCAGGCGAAGGCTCTCGGCGTTCATATAGCCGAGCATGAGGACCTTGCCCGTCTCGGCGTTTTGTATGATCGCGGGAACGAGCCCGGCTGCGTCAAATTTTATGTCAACCAATCCGCACCCCTCCTAAACGCGCATGTTAACGCCGTTTTCGGCCAGATACCGTTTGAGCGCGTCTATCTCGACCTCGCGGGAGTGGAAGATGCCCGCCGCGAGCCCCGCCTGACAGTCGGTCGTCCGGAAAAGCTCGAGGAAATCCTCGCGCTTTCCCGCGCCGCCTGAGGCGATGACGGGGATGGAGACGCGCGCGCATATCTCGCTCAGCAGCTCCAGATCGAAGCCGCCGCGCACGCCGTCGGTGTCCATGCTGTTGACGACGAGCTCGCCCGCGCCGCGCCTTTCGCCTTCGACGGCCCATTCGAACGCGTCTATCTCCGTATCGACGCGGCCGCCCTTGACGAAAATGTGGTAGCCCGTGCCGACGCGCTTGACGTCCATCGACAGGACGACGCACTGCGAGCCGTATTTTTCCGCGCCCGCGTTTATCAGCGAGGGATCGCGCACCGCGCCGGAATTGACGCTGACCTTGTCCGCGCCGGATTTGAGCACGCGGTCAAAGTCGTCGAGGGAGTTTATGCTGCCGCCGACCGTCAGCGGGATGAATATCTCCCGCGCGGTGCGGCGGAGAATGTCCGCGAAGAGCGGGCGGCCCTCCGCGCTGGCGGTGATGTCGTAGAATACGAGCTCGTCCGCGCCGGAGGCGTTATAGAATTTTCCCAGCGCGACGGGATCGTCTATGTCGCGCAGGTCCTTGAAATTAACGCCCTTGACGACGCGCCCGTCGCGCACGTCGAGGCAGGGGATTATGCGTTTGGCGAGCATGGCACGCCTCCTTCCGAGATGGCCTGCGCGAGGTCTATCGTCCCCGCGTAGTAGGCCTTGCCGATTATCGCGCCGTAGAGCCCCGCGTCGCGCAGGGCGCGCACGTCGTCTATCGTCGTGACTCCGCCGGAGGCGACGACGTCGCAGCTGACGGCGGAATTGAGCTCCGCGAGCGCGCCGAGCGAGGGGCCGGAGAGCATCCCGTCGCGCGAGATATCGGTAAAAATTATGGTCGAGACGCCGAGCGCCTCCATCTTTTTCGCAAATTCGATGCAGTCGAGGCCGGAGTCCTTCTCCCAGCCGGAGACGCGGACCGTCCCGTCCAGCGCGTCTATTCCGACGGCGACG
>JAEFAK010000210.1 GCA_016287555.1 Oscillospiraceae bacterium | reverse complement strand
GGCCGACGAGCCGGACGAGACAACGCTGCTTGAGGCGGCCGCGCTCGCGGCATATTATTCACAGGGACGCGCCTCCGGCTCCGTCGACGTGGACTACACCAAGGCGCGCAACGTAAAAAAGCCTTCCGGAGCCAAACCCGGCATGGTCATCTATACGGACTATAAGACCGTAAGGGTAAAGCCGGACGAAGCGCTGAAGCTCATAAACAAGTAACGTAAGCGGAGGGACCGGACCGGTCCCTCCGCTTATTGTTGCGCGGTCGTCCATAATAAAAGCCTCCCGCGAAGAATACGACTTGCGTCAAAGGTATTCCAGGCGAGGAGGCTTTGATTTACGCAGAAGAGCGGGATTATTTGAGAAGCGAGGAGTCGAACGCGGCGAGAGCGCCTATGCGGGATTCCTCGTCGAGTATGACGTACATGACATAGAGCCCGTCCGCCTTAGCGACAGCAGCTTCAAGCTTGGGCTTTTCCTCGGGAAGATACTCGTTCATCCATGTGTCGCGCCTGAGCTGGAGATATCCTTCGACCTCCTTGAGGGCCTCTTTATGGTCCTTGCCGGCGGCCTTGAATATGCCGAATTCGTCTATCGAGGAGCCGTAGGGATTGATGCAGACGACGTATTCCGAGAACTTGGAGGGGTCCATCTTCATCGCGCCCTTGAGGTAGGCTTCGTCTATCTTGGTCATCTCCGCATAGCCGGGGACGTTCTCGCCGACCTTG
The DNA here is from genome assembly GCA_016287555.1 of Oscillospiraceae bacterium. Taxonomy (GTDB): domain Bacteria; phylum Bacillota; class Clostridia; order Oscillospirales; family Oscillospiraceae; genus RGIG7949. The sequence goes on along the minus strand of JAEFAK010000210.1, from coordinate 2,363 downwards.
TCGCAGATGTCGGCGACGGCGACGTCGTCTCTGTAGAGCGAGCCGGAGCATGCGGCAAAAAGAGCGAGCGCGGCAAGCGCGGCGACGATGAGAATAAGATACAGCTTTTTCATTTCAGTTCCTCCGCCGGATCATTTCCAGCCGTGTGTGCGTATATAATTCGTAACTATACCGAAGGAGACCTCGTTGAGGTGGAGCCCGTCGCCGTTCTGATACTCGGCGGGCAGCCAACCGTCCGGGCCGGCGAGAACGCTCGTGGTGTCGAGATAGTGGCAGCCTGTCTGCTCAGCGACCTCAAGCACCCATCCGTTGGCACGCGTGATGTTCTCGTTGTTTATCGAGCTGAGGTATTCGTAAGTCGATGCGACCGGGAAGATAGACTGAAGGATTATCTTGGTGTCGGGGCTTATCGCCTGTATATCAGTGACCAGCGCGGTGTACTCGGATTTGAAGTAGTCCTCGTCCATGAAGGAAACGCCGTTGACGCCGAGTGTGATGATCATCATCTCGGGTTTGGTGCGTTCAACTGCGTCACGGATGGGTATCTCCTCACCGGTCGGGGGATAGACGATCGTCGCGAAGCCCTGATACGAGAGGGTCAGCGTACCGCTCGAGGGTGTCCAGACCTGCTGTGTATCCTTGCCTCCGGAGAGAGCGGCGTAATACTTGAGGCCGTAGGTAGTTGAGTCTCCCAGGAATATTATCTTGTCGAGATACTCCTGCCCCATGTCCTCCGTCTCCTGAAGAACGACCGAGTAGGGCTCGGGAGTCGGTTCCGGCTCTTCCGAGGGCTCCGGCGAGGGCTCGCCGGAGGGTTCGGGCTGGGCGGCGGGAGAACCGGGGTCGGCGGGAGCGGGAGTCTCGGATCCCGCAAGATCTATGAAGTCGTTTCCGCTGACGGGTTCGGGCTTGCGCGAGACGTGAGCCGAGCAGGCGCACAGCAGCGCGACGGCGAGAATGACCGCCGCAATGCCAAGCAGCTTTTTATATCTTGAGTTCATCTGGATTGACCGCCTTTCATGTTAAAAGGATTATAGCATAAGGATTTCGGCATTACAACGAGAATAATCATTTTATGTCTTTACTTTTGCGATTTAATGTTATAGTATTATATAGAATTCAACTCGAAGGGGCATATCGGAGGGACACAAATGAGAAAGAATTATCAGAAAGAGCGCAATCTTAATATGTATAAAGCGATCCTTGAGCTCAAGAGCGTGGATGAGTGCAAGGCGTTTTTCGACGATCTGTGCAGCATAAGCGAGATACTTGCCATGGAGCAGCGGTTCGAGGTAGCTCATCTGCTCTATCTCGATAAGATATACAGCGACATCATGGCCAGGACCGGAGCTTCCAGCGCCATTATAAGCCGCGTCAACAGGAGCCTCCAGACCGGAACGGGCGGCTACGCCCTAGTGTTCGACCGCATGAAGGAAGAAGAGGAGAAGTGAACGCCTACCGCGGTCTTGCCGCGAGCTACGACTCTCTTCAGAGCGAGGTCGATTACAAAGCCCTCGCTTCGAGCTGCGCTGCGCTTTTCGCCTGTGCGGAGAGGAAGGTCGAGACTGTCCTTGATCTCGCCTGCGGGACGGGGACGCTGCTTTGCGAGCTTGCCAGGATGGGCTATGAGACCATCGGCATCGACGGCTCCCCGGATATGCTCTCCGTCGCCGCGCAGAAATGCGCCTCTCTGCCGCAAGGCTGCGTCAGGCCGCTTCTGCTCGGCCAGACCATGGAGCAGCTCGACCTTTACGGGACAGTCGACGCCGCGGTATGCACTCTCGACGGAATGAACTATCTCGACGGCGAGGGCCTCAGGGAGACGCTTCGCCGTCTTCGCCTTTTCATAGCTCCGGGCGGCGTCTTCGTATTTGACGTAAATTCGCCCGCAAGGTTCCGCTCCATGGACGGAAAAGTGTTTGCCAGCGAGAGTGAGGACGCGCTGAGCCTCTGGCGATGCCGCTTCGACGAAGAAGACGGCGAATGCGTCATCGAGCTCGACGTATTCTCGCGCTCGGGCAGGCTCTGGTCGCGTTCGTCCGAGGAGCACGTCGAGTTTTACCACTCCGCCGAAGCGCTCAGGAGCGCTCTCGGCGACGCGGGCTTTTCAGCCGAACGCGAGCTCGACGGGTATCCGGGCGCCCTTGCCGACAGGGAAGGAGCGAGGCTCGTTTTCGTCTGCAAACGTCTCTGAAACATTTTTCTTCAAAAAACAAAAATAGTTGTTGACAAATCAGGACCCGTATTGTAGAATACATCTCGCCGCCAAGAACAGCAGATGTTGATCATGGGGTTTGTTCGGGGGAGCATAGCTCAGCTGGTTAGAGCACATGCCTTACATGCATGGGGTCACAGGTTCGAGC
>JAEFAK010000013.1 GCA_016287555.1 Oscillospiraceae bacterium | reverse complement strand
GGGGTGCATCGTCGCGGTGCAGTTGACGCCGTGCTCCTCATCCTCCATGACCGCCGAGCCGACCGGCTCGCGCAGGTGCATGTGGCGCTCGAACACCCAGTAGTCGCTCGTCGGGTGGTGGGCGTCGAACATCTCCGGGAAGCGGGCGATGCCGTCCTCGAACGTGACCCCGCCGCACACGTCGCCGGACTTCAGCATATACTCGCCGAAGATACGGCGGCTGTCGCGGCTGCCGGGCAGCGAGCCCATGCCGACGAGGCGCAGCTTTTCAAAGCCGGGGACGTGGTTTTTCAGGAAGGCGTGGAACTGGCGCATCAGCTGGTGCTGCTCCAGGATCTGGCGGGTGACGTCCTCCGGGTCCGTGTTGTGGCAGTAGTAGCTGTGGAACGAGAAGGTCACGAACGAGGCGTCCTCCTCGGGCGTGTTTGGGATCCGCACGCGGAAGAAATCGCCGTGGCGGTTGCAGACGTGGCGCGTCATCTCCCCGCGCGCGATCGCCTCCTCCTCGAGGACGTAGACCATCGGCAGCGGGTTCTCCTCCCCCTGCGCGATCCGCTCCTGCTTCCAGCGCTCGGCCGCGGCGCGGTAGGCGACGAGGTTCGCCCCGGCCCAGCGGGAGCCCTGCGTCGTGGACTGGTTCAGCCCGGCGAACTCCTGGCCGCCGACCTCGAAGGGCACGCCCGCGAGCGCTGCGACGTCGCCGTCCCCGGTCCCGTCGATATAGATCTGCGCCTTGCAGCGCAGCAGACCGGCCTTCGTGTAGAAATAGACGCAGTTGATCCGCCGCGGGTCGTCCGTCTCCATCCGCACGTTGATGCAGGTGCAGTCGTAGACGATGCGGCTGCCCGCCTGGTAGAGCATGTCCTCGAGGACGATCTTGCCGTACTCCGGCTCAAAGGAGGGGTTGCGGTAGTAGTCCTTGCTCGGGTCGATCTTGCGGAGCTGGCCGATCCGGTCCAGATTCTGCGCGAACTCGAGACAGATGCCCTCGATGCCGCCCGCGATCTGCGGGACGTAACCGTTCGTGGCGAGTCCGCCGAGGCTCGTCCCCTTCTCGAAGAGGATCGTGTGCATCCCCTTCCGCGCCGCCTCGATGGCGGCCGCGCAGCCGCCGACGCCGCCGCCGATCACCGCGACGTCGCAGTACAGTGTCTTGTAAATCTCCTGCATGCTCTCAGTTCCTCTCTTCCTTTGTTTGTCTCAGGGGGCCGAACGTCTCCGCCCAGCTGCCGACCGGGCAGTAGATCTGGCAGACGTTGCAGTAGCACTTCGGATAGTGGTCCAGGTTGCAGTTGGAGATCTCGTAGTTCCGGATGCCCTCCGCGATCTCCGCGTCCGTCGGGTCCATGCCCTTCACGAGATCGCCGCGGTCCCGGATGCCGGCGAACTCGCTGCGCATCCCGAGCGCAGCGACGGTGCAGGCGTTCACGTTGTGCTTTGCGACGGCGTACTCCCGCCCCGCGATGCGCCAGACGGTCTCCTCGCCGCTCTCCTTCGGCGGCAGCGCGCGCATCGGGCAGCGGTCGGAGCAGACGCGGCACTTCTCCGGGTCGCACAGGCGCTCGCCGTCGTCCGGCGCGTCGTAGACGAGCTCCAGGTCCGTCAGCAGACAGCCGAACTGCACGCGCGGGCCGTACTCCCGCGTGATCGGGAAGTTGTTCCAGCCGGGCTGCGCGATCCCGGCGGCGATCGCCGCGTGGGCGATGTTCATCACGAGGCCGTCCTTGTTCGGCCCGGCGAACATCGGCAGCGGCGTGTTCTTCGGCAGCGTGCCCATCTCCGGGCCGCAGCCGAGCGGCTGCGTGGCGGCGCCGAAGGTATTTTCAAGGTAATCCGCGAGATAGAACGTCGTCGCGGCCATGGTCCAGTTCGGGACGAGCTCGAGCCCGTAGGTCGAGTAGATGGACTCGGCGGACTTCACCCCGTCCTCAAGGCGGCGAAACTGCGCCTGCACGGCGCCGTTGAGCAGTCTCCGGCCGAACACCACGACCGAGCGGACGCAGGTCAGCAGGTCCGTCGGGCGGCGGCCCTCAGGCTCGTCCTCGAGAGCGGAGGGCGGGCATATCCCGACAAGATCCATGCCCTGCTCGAAGAGCCAGTTTTTAACGTTTTTCGTCAGCTGATGCTTATCCATGACATCACCTCAGATCACGATTCCGGCGCGGCGGTCGCTGTGGATGATGACGAAGCCCAGCTCGCGGGTCTCCGTCACGTTCCCCTCGTCGTCGCAGGTGCGCGCCTCGGCAAGGGCCCAGCACTCGGCGTTTGTCCAGTCGGTCACGTACTTGCCGTCGCCGAGGTTCTTTATCCATACCTCGTGCTCGAGCAGATAGTATTTATGGATGCGGCAGTCGAGAGGATTGGCCGAGCTCACGGGCTTGACCTTCTCAAGTCTGCCGTCTATCCCGCCGGAGCCCTCGAGCTCCATCTCGAGCCATTCCGGCTGCGGAAAGTCCGGCCCGAGGCCGTGCGCGCCCTCGCGGAAGGCCTTGACCTTGTATATGTACTGCCCCGTATAGGGGATGGCGCCCTCGGGAAGAAATCCCGCCGCCAGAACTATCTTTTTCTTCATTTTCGCCGCCTCACTCTCTCGTCAGGCCCGTGCCGCGGTACTTTCTCTCGAAGTCCCCGACGGGGCAATAGATCATGCAGCGGTCGCAATGGAACATGGGAAGGTGGTCCAGCGTCTGAAAGCCCGGCGCGGCGAACTGCTTTTTCAGCGCCCCGGCAAGCTCTTCGTCGGTCGGAGCGAAGCTTTCGACGCGCACTGAGCCCATGGGATTTGTCTCGCGCAGAAAGCCGAAGCACGCGGCGGAGCAGCCGTTTAAGTTCAGCTTTCCGACTTTGCATCGGGTCTCGCCCGCCGTCCATTCGACGCCCTCGGACGCGCTGAGCGCGCCGACGGGGCATTTTTTCGCGCACACGCCGCACTTTTCCGGGTCGCAGAGGCGTTCGCCGGAATACGGCTCGTCGTACTCCTCGAATTCGAGGCTCGTGACTATGGCGCAGAGATAGACGCGCGGGCCGCAGTCGGGAGTTATGACGCGGTGGTTCCAGCCCATCTCGCCTATCCCGGCGGCGACGGCGGCCTTATAGATATCCATGGGCAGTCCGGCCTTATAAGGATCGGCGAAAAAGGGCGCGTAATTGCCCTCCGGCTGGACGGCCTGCAGGACGTTGTTCGTCAGCGGCATGGCAAAGCAGCCGAAGGTGTTTTCCAGATACTGCGCTATCTCGTAGGTCTCCTTCGCGCAGAGCTGATTTATCGAGAGGACGAAGGAATGAGCCGAATACGAGCCCGTGACATTCGCGGTCCTGTCCTCTATCTGGCGGAACTTGGCCTGCACGGAGCCGGAGATGAGCCTGCGCCCGAAAACGACGATGCTCTTCGCGTTCGGCAGGAGGTCGGAGGGTCTGTGACCGCGCGGCTCGGCTTCGAGCACGGAGGATCGGCATATGCCGACGTAGTCCATGTCAGAGCCCGCGCATACGCGGCGCTTGACGGCTTCGGTCAGGGTCATTTCTTCTCCCCCTCTCCGTAGTATCCGTTATAGACGTCCATATCAACGTCGGGGCAGTCGTCTATGTACTCGTTGACGTTGACGCTCGAAATGCCCGTATCGTGGAAGCGTTCCTTCCACGCGCCGACCGGGCAGTACTGCAGGCAGTTGCCGCATTTCCACGAGGTCTGGTGCTGGATGAAGTTATGGTAGACGTTCTCTGCCTTCGTGCGGAAGCGCTGCGTCGGCGCGAACTCCTCGTCGATGGGGTTTTCCATGATGGGGTCCATCTCGTTGTAGTCGCCGCTGTAATTGAAATCCTTGTAGCTGCCCTCGCAGGCGAGCTTGCACTTTGTCCAGTTGATGCCGCTGTACTTCTCGATATGCCCTTCGCCGAAGTCGACGACGCGCTCCTGCCCCGGCTTATATGGCGGTATGGCGCCCGTCGGGCAGACCTTCTCGCAGACGTGGCACCTTTCATAGTCGCACAGACGTTCTCCGTCCATCATCGGGTCGGGCTTGAGCTCGAGCGTCGTCAGCAGGCCGCCGAACCTGTTGCGCGGGCCGAACTCCGGCGTCAGGACTATGCTGCACCAGCCGAACTGCCCCAGGCCGGCCGCCACGGCGCAGTGGCGCATGCTGAGCATGGGCGCCCCGTGGGTCGGACCTATCGTCATAGGCATGCAAACGGCGTCGGTCATCTTCTCGATGAAGCGGGAGGCCTTGTAGGAGGCCCAGAGCAGGTTATAGTTCGGGATGCCGACGTAGCCGAACATGCCGTACTGCCCGTGCACGTCGAAGTTGCGGTCCTCGTACGTCCGCAGGGCGGCGTTCACGGCGCCGTCGGGCAGGCGCGTGCAGAACATTATGACCGATCTGCAGCCGGGGAGGAAATCCGTCGGGTGCATGCCCTTCGGCGCGGAATTGAAGCGCTCGATGCTGGCTATGCCGACCTTCTCCTGATGACATTCGGTCAGGATATAATCCTTTATCTGTTTTTCAAGCGTGGGCATTCCCATGCTCTTCACCTCTCAGTCGGGTATGCGGAGTGTGTTTTATTGATTATACAGCACATTCCTGATAATAGCAATTGAGAGATGACGGCAAAAAGAGAAACGGGCGGGCCAGACCTGAAGTGAACCCCAAAAGTTAGACAAAGTATTTAATTAAGCGACCTGAAGGGTCTGGTATCTGTATTGAACAGGTGTCAGGCCCTTTAGTTTTAACTTGATCCTGCGGTTATTGTAATAGTCGAGGTAGTCGATGAGCTCCTTTTTGAAGTGCGCAATGGAATCAAAGTCCTGTAAGTAAAGCAGCTCTGTTTTGAGAAGACCGAAGAAATTCTCCATGACAGCATTGTCCAGGCAGTTGCCCTTTCGACTCATGCTCTGGCGTATACCTTTTGCTTCCAGCAATCTTTGGTATTGTTTGTGCTGGTACTGCCATCCTTGATCGGAATGGAGGATCAGCTCTGTGCCATCCGGAATCGTCTCAAAGGCTTTCTCCAGCATTGTAGTGACCATGCCAAGCACCGGGCGATCAGAAATCGTATAGCTGACCAAGTCCTCGCTGCACAGGTCAAGAATGGGAGACAAGTACAGTTTCTCGCCAAACAAGGAGAACTCGGTTACGTCGGTAACCCACTTCTGGTTTGGCTTCTCGGCATGGAAGTCTCTCTCCAAAAGATTCGGTGCAATCTTCCCAACCTCACCTTTGTAAGAACGGTACTTTTTCATGCGGACCTTACTGCTCAGACCCATCTGCTTCATCAACTTCATAACCAGCTTATGGTTGTAATGAAAGCCTCGGTTTCGAAGCTCCTGCGTTACCCTGCGGTAGCCGTATCTACCCTTGTTTTCAGCCACTATAGCGCAGATCTCTTCTCTTAGTTCTGCGTATTTGTCCGGCTTCTTCTGCTTCTTCGTGTAGTAATAATATGTGCTGCGAGGGAGGCCGGCAACATCCAGCAACAGCGACAACTTGTGTTTATGCCTTAGTTCCCATATTACTTTCGCTTTCTCTCTTGCCGTACCCTCTCGGCAACCAAGGCATTCAATTTTTTTAGGTAGTCGTTTTCTGCTCTCAGCCGCTGCACTTCTGCCAAAAGATCTTCTTCCACCTCTGGCTTTAGCTTCTTCGGCGGCCGTCCCTTACTTCCTCGGCCTCGACGCTCTACGTACAGGCCTTGTGGGCCTTCCTCGAGATAGATTCTTTCCCATGACGCGACCCGATTGTGATTGCTCACCTCGAACTGCCGGGCTGCTTCTGTGTAGCTCAGCTTTTCACGCATCATGGTTTCTACTACTTTTTGCTTGAATTCGCCTGTGTATCTCTTGTTCGGTATCCCTTTTGGCATAAAACAACACCCCACTTGTTTCCAGTATACCATACTGTCTAACAAATGGGGTGCTGTTCAGCTCCCGTGCCTTTTCTTTTTGCGTTTATTGCCTGACGATATAGGCGTCGAGTATCTCGCCGACGTATTCGACGTGGGAATCGGGATCCTCGCCGGGATAGAGCTTCTCCTTCATCTCCGGCGGGAGAAGACCGACGTCCTGCTCGCGGCGATAGAGCACCCTGCATTCCAGCGTCATCGGCAGCTCCGCTATGGCTGGGACGGAGACCTTGCTCCCCTCGACGAGGGTGAGGCCCGCCTCGGCCGTCTTGTCGACGTCGCGGCCGCTCTTCATGCCGCAAACTTCAAATATCTTCCTGTCATAGTCGCCGACGGGCATGTTGACCGTGAATTCAGGGTTTTTGTCCAGCAGCTCGCGGGTATAGCGGCTCTTGCGGACGTAGCAGATGAAGACCTGCCTGCCCCAGAGTATGCCGACGGTGCCCCAGCCGATGGCCATGGTGTTCTCGCGTCCGTCCGCCTTTGCGGTCAGGAAAGAGCAGCGCTGCAGCGCGGCTATCATCTCGCCGCCGTGGGTCGTGACGGAAATGGGTTGCTTTGTCATGTCGCGCCTCCTATTTCAGTCGAGCTTTCTTTTGGTATCTTCAAATTCGGCCAGCCTCGCCGCGTAAGCCTGCTCCGCCGCCTCGAGATAGGCGGGCTCGGCCTGCGATCCCATGGCGCGCAGCAGGACGCGCGTCCAGTCGGGATTGAGCGCGAGGATGGGACCGAGGATATACGTTCCGATGAAGTTGTTCTTCCTTACGCCTTCGAAGCTCGCGTCGGGATTGATGCCTATGCCGCGCTCGAGCTCGGCGAAACCCGCGAGCCCCTCGCCGGGAAAGGCGCAGGAGAAGCGGCTCGTGAAGCCCGTTATGCGCACGCCGTCGGCGCGGGCGAGGATGAGGGAGTTTTTTCTGTGCGCCAGATCTGTCTTCGCGCGCAGCGGCAGAATGCCGAGGCCCTCGAGCGGCTCCGCGCCGCCCTCTATCGCCTCGCCGAGCAGCTCGAAGGAGTTGCCCGTCATGAGGAAGCGGCCGCCCTCCTCTATCCTCTCGGCAAGCGCCTCGCGCCAGGGGCGCAGCTCGGCCAGCGCGCGGACCTGCCCGCGCTCCGTCATCGAGCCGCAGTAGGTCAGGTCGGCACCGTCTGCGAATGCCGGCCTTTCGCCGAGCTTCGTCATTACTATCTCCGCCTCCGGCAGGCAGGCGCGCAGGTATTTTATATTTGCGGAATCCCCGAAGAGGTTTCCGAGCTCCGGATAAAGATACTCTATTTTCATTTCGCGCCCTCCCTATCCAGCTTTTCCGCGAGCATGGCATAGAGCCGCCTCGCGTCGGCCTCTCTGTAAAGCTCGTAGAGCAGGAACACGCGGCCGCATTCGCCGGGTTCGACGGCCGCTGCGGCCTCGCCGAGCCCTTCGGCGGGCCTGATCTTCTCATCGTCGACCCCGGCCAGCAGCAGGCGCAGGCGGCTGTCGAATCGGCGCACGCCGACGGGGATGACCCGCGCGACGTTATCCCCCGCCAGAAGCTCGAAATCCGCGTCGTAGAGCCAGGCGATGTTCTCCGAGCTCTCCTTCTGGTCGAACACGTCGTCAAGCATGAGGACGACGGTGTTCTTCCCGTCGGCCTTGCTGACGAAGTCGAAAGAGCGCGAGCAGGCGACGGCGTTGAGGCCCTTGGCCATGATCATGGTGAGCTCTTTTCCCCCGTGCGTCTCGTTCGTGTAGCGCGAGCTGACTATCGTCACCTTCTCGAGCGCCGCCGCGGCGTCCTCGGGCGCGACGCCCAGCTTTACGAGGGCGGCCATGGCGGTCAGCGAGTTATACATATTATATGCGGCGGTGCCGTGCAGGCGGATGCCGTATTCTTTCCCGCCGAACTCGACGGCGCCGCGCAGCGTCTCCGGATCGGCGGAGACGAGCCTGAACTCCGCCTCTGGCGAAGCGAAGCCGCACTTCGGGCAGTGCGCGCGGCCGATGTGGTTATACCTGCGGAAATCCCATTCCAGCGCCGCGCCGCACTCCGGGCAGAGGCGCACGTCCATGACGATATTGTCCCACGGGGCGCGGTCGAAGGGCTGCGGGGCGAAGGAGAAATACGTCCGCGGGCACTTCGGCGCGACGGAGCAGGATATGAGATCGTCGGCGTTTATGAGAAGCTCCGTCCCCTCCGGGATGCCGGAGGTCAGGAAATCGGCGATATACTCCGGGTGCGCGTTGCGGCGCATGGAGTCGCGGAAGATATTCGTTATGAGGATGAGGTCCGGCTTGAGGCCGGGGAAGATGAGCCTCGCGCTGCGCTCGTCGCACTCCAGGACGGCGACGTCGTACTTCGGCCTGCCGAGCAGCGTCGAGCCCTCGATGAGCGCGGAGGCGACGCCGGCGGCTATGTTCGAGCCGTAGCGGTTGGAGAGGACCTTGACCCCCGTCGAATCGAGAGCGTCGCTTATAAGGTTCGTGACGGTCGTCTTCCCGTTCGTTCCCGTCACCGCGAGGACCTTCGCTGGCTTTTTTACCCGCGCGATGAAGTCCGGGCAGAGCTTGAGCGCTATCTTGCCGGAGAGGTATGTCCCCTTGCGCCCGAGAAGGCGCAGAAGGAACGTCACGGTCTTGCCGATGAAAAGACAGATAAATCTCATGTCGCTTTTTTTCCTTTCCTGCGGCTTAGGGCGAGAAGCGCCCTGTCCATGAGTTTATAGAGCCAGTCTATGAGCGGAGCGGTCAGCAGCGAAAACGTCGCGAGGATGAGCAGCGAGCTCAGCTGCGGCGCGTCGAGCCGGAACCACCAGCGCATGAAGAAGCAGCTGAAGACTATCGCGGCGCAGAGCAGCCAGAACATCAGCTTGCGTATCTTCGTCCACGGCCTGCACAGCCGGAATACGACGACCATGCCCGCGACGGTCAGCAGCATCGCGCATATCGTCGAGACCTGCGTCTTCTCTATATGGAAGACCTCGCCGAAGGCGATGACACCGAGGAGCAGAATGACGTAGGCCACGCCCGCCGGAGCGGCGCGCAGCAGGACGTTTCGCAGGAATCTGCCGCGGACCGGGCCCGTGCTCGGCTCGAGCGCGAGCACGAAGCTCGGCACGCCTATCGCGAACGTGCTGAACAGCGAAAGCTGCGTCGCCTCGACGGGGTACATGAAGCCCGCCGCGAGCGAGAGCAGCGCCATTATCATCGAGAAGATGTTTTTCTGCAGGAAGAGCGCCGCGCTGCGCTCGATGTTGTTGATGACGCGCCGCCCCTCGGCGACGACGCTCGGCATCGCGGCGAAATCCGAATCCATCAGAACTATGTGCGAGACCTGGCAGGCGACGTCGCTTCCCGAGGCCATGGCGACGCTGCAGTCGGCCTCCTTGAGGGCGAGCACGTCGTTGACGCCGTCGCCCGTCATGGCGACGGTATTGCCGGCGGCCTTGAGCGCGCGGACGAGCCTGCGCTTCTGCTCGGGCGTCACGCGCCCGAAGACCGTGTATCTGACGGCGGCGTCGCGGAGCTTTTCGTCTGTGTCGAGCTCGCGCGCGTCTATATAGTGCTCCGCGCCCTCGACTCCGGCCTTTATCGCTATGCCGGAGACCGTGCGCGCGTTGTCGCCGGAGATGACCTTTATCCGGACGCCCTGACGGCGGAAGAATTCGAAGGTCTCCTTCGCGTTGTCACGTATCCTGTTGGTCAGGCAGATGATCGCGATCGGCAGGACCTTGTTCCCATCCGGGATCTCCGTCTCGAGCGGCCCGTCGTACATGACGAGCATGAGCAGGCGGCAGCCCGTCTCGTAATAGGGCTCGAGCTCGTCCTCCCAGTCGGCGAAGCGCTCCCCGAGCAGTATCTCCGGCGCGCCGATGAGATAGGTCTCGCCGTCCTCGAATACCGTCCCGGCGTACTTGGTCTTGGAGGTGAAGGGGATTATGCCCGTCGCGCGGCGCATGGGCGCGTCGTTAAAATACGCCGCCAGCGCCTTTTCCGTCTCGTTGTCGCGCGCGTGGGCGGCGGTATGGTCCGCCATGAGCATGCGCACGTCGCTCATTATGAATCTGTCCGGACTCAGGAGCGCGACGTTTTCCACGAGCATCTCCGGCTCGGTTATCGTCCCGGTCTTGTCCACGCAGAGGACGTTGACGCGCGCGAGCGTCTCGATGCAGGCGAGATCGTGCGTTAGCGTGCGCCGCTGAGCCAGCCTTATGACGGATACGGCCAGGGCTATGCTGGTCAGAAGATACAGCCCCTCCGGGATCATTCCGACGAGCGCGCCGACCGTCTTGAGGACGGAGTCGTTCCACGTCATGTGAAGCCGCAGATACTGGTTGAGAAACAGCACTATCCCGACGGGGATTATTATGAGGCCTATGACCTTGACGAGCTTGGTCAGGCTGCTCATCATCTCCGACTGGGTCGCCTTCTGGTGGCGCTTGGCCTCCAGCGTGAGGCGGGAGGCGAAGGAATCCGGCCCGACGTTCGTGAGCCTCGCGCGGCACTGCCCGGATATGACGAAGCTGCCGGAGAGCAGACTGCTGCCCGGCGTCTTGGGGATCTCGTCGGCCTCGCCGGTTATCAGCGCCTCGTTGACCTGCAGATCGCCCGTCAGCACGACGGCGTCGGCATATATCTGGTCGCCCGCGGAGAAGACGACGACGTCGTCCCTCACGAGCTCGGCCGCAGGAACGCCGACCTCGACGCCGTCGCGCACGGCCGTCGCCTTCGGGGCGGCGACGAGCGAGAGCGAATCGAGAGTCTTCTTCGAGCGCAGCTCCTGAACGATGCCGATGAGCGTGTTTATGATGACCGCGACGACGAAGAGCAGATCGCGCACGCCTCCCGCTATCAGCACGAGGACGGCGAGAACGGCGAATACGAGGTTGAAGTACGTCAGCACGTTGTCGCGTATGATGCGCCCGACAGACCTCGTCGGGGACTTGACGGGCGTATTCGCCCAGCCCCCCTCAAGTCTCTCCTCGACCTGAGCGCGGCTGAGCCCCGTTTCCGGCGGCGTTTCGAGCACCGGTATGGCCCTGCGGCGGAGAGCTTTCGTCTCCGGCGCGGCTTTTTTCTTCGGCCTATTTTTCATCTATTATATAATACCACAAAAAACCCGTTTTTCAATATTCCGAGCCTCTTCGCGCGGCAAAATCGGCGCGTCCTTCCCCTTGTCCCCCGCCGGTACTTGACAAATGCCCGCCGAGCCTTTATTATAACCCATGATGCCCCCGTAGCTCAGCAGGATAGAGCGTTCGCCTCCTAAGCGAAAGGCCATGCGTTCGAATCGCGTCGGGGGTGCCATAAGACAGAGGACTTGCTCCGGCAAGTCCTCTTTTTTCGTCCTGCCTGTTGACAAATACCCCCTGAGGGTATATTATCGTCTTAGCAAGAATACCCCTGCCGGGTATTTAAGGAGGCATAAGACATGCAGACATGTTCAGATAACTGCTGCGGGCGAAAAAAGGTCCGCGGCGAAAAAGAGCACCGCGAGCTGATGAACCGCCTGAAGAGGATAGAGGGGCAGGTCCGCGGGCTGCAGCGTATGCTGGACGAGGACGCCTACTGCCCGGACATACTGACTCAGGCTTCCGCGGTCAATTCGGCGCTCAACGGCTTTTGCAGCACGCTCCTTGCAAGCCACCTGCGCACCTGCGTCACGGAGGACATCCGCGCAGGGCGCGAGGACACGGTGGACGAGCTGATGGGCACGCTCCGCAAGCTTATGAAATAAGCCGGAGGGACAAATATGCAGCAATATCTCGTGACGGGCATGAGCTGCGCCGCCTGCTCAGCCCGCGTGGAAAAAGCGGTGTCGGGCGTGCCCGGCGTCAGCTCCTGCTCAGTCAGCCTTCTGACCAACTCCATGGGCGTCGAAGGGACGGCCGCCCCCGCGGAAATCATCCGCGCCGTGGAGGCCGCCGGCTACGGCGCGTCTCTCAAGGGCGCGGAGAGGAAGGCCGCCTCCGGAAGCTCGCCCTCCTGGGCCGACGCGGAGGCCCTGAGGGACAGGGAGACGCCGAAGCTCAGAAAGCGGCTGCTCTTCTCCGTCCCCATCCTCATCATCCTGATGTATTTCTCCATGGGCCACGCCATGTGGGGCTGGCCCGCGCCCGCGGTGTTCGACAACCACGTGTTCCTCGGCCTTTTCGAGCTGCTGCTGGCCGTCATCGTGATGATAATCAACGGGAAGTTCTTCACCTCCGGGTTTTCCTCGCTCGTCCGCGGCGCGCCGAACATGGATACGCTCGTCGCGCTCGGCTCGGGCGCTTCCCTGCTCTACTCGCTGGCGGAGCTGTTTCTGATGATACTCGCCCAGGGCAGAGGGCAGCACGACGTCGTCATGAAGTTCGGCATGAACCTCTATTTCGAATCGGCGGCGATGATACCGACGCTCATAACCGTCGGCAAGATGCTCGAAGCCATGTCCAAGGGGCGGACGACCGACGCGCTCAAGGGCCTCATGAAGCTCGCGCCGAAGACGGCCGTGCTGCTCATAGACGGCGCCGAGACGGAGGTCGGCATCGAGGAGGTCCGCGCGGGGGACGTTTTCGTCGTCCGTCCGGGCGAGCAGATCCCCGTGGACGGCGTCATAGTCCGCGGCATGACCTCCGTCAACGAATCCGCGCTGACGGGCGAGAGCATCCCCGCGGACAAGGCGGAGGGCGATCAGGTCTCCGCGGGAACGATGAACCAGCAGGGCTATATCGAATGCCGCGCGACGCGCGTCGGCGAGGATACGACCCTTGCGCAGATAATCCGCACCGTCTCCGACGCGGCGGCGACGAAGGCCCCCCTCGCCCGCATCGCGGACAAGGTCTCCGGCATATTCGTCCCGGCGGTCATCGGTATCGCGCTGCTGACGCTCGCAGGCTGGCTCATAGCCGGGCGCAGCTTTCCCTTCGCCGTCGCGCGCGGCATATCCGTCCTCGTCATAAGCTGCCCCTGTGCGCTCGGGCTGGCGACTCCCGTCGCGATCATGGTCGGCAGCGGGGTCGGAGCGAAAAACGGCGTGCTCTACAAGACCGCGGCGGCTCTGGAGGGCGCCGGGAGGACGCAGATCGTCGCGCTGGACAAGACGGGCACAGTGACGGAGGGGCAGCCCCGCGTCACGGACGTCGTCCCGTTCGGCACGGACAGGGACGGGCTGCTCCGCCTCGCCGGGTCGCTGGAAAAAAACAGCGAGCACCCGCTTGCCAGGGCCGTGACGGCCGCGGCGGAGGGTCTGGCGCTCTCCGAGGTCAGCGATTTCGAGGCTCTTCCCGGACACGGGCTGCGCGCCCGCCTGGACGGGAAGGAGCTGCTCGGCGGGAGCCTCGCCTTTCTCAGCGAAGAGGTCGGCGTGAGCGGAGCCGTCGCGGCGCAGGCCGACGCGCTCGCCGAGAGCGGGAAGACCCCGCTCCTCTTCGCCCTTGACGGGGAACTGAGAGGCCTCATAGCGGTCGCCGACCCGATAAAGCAGGATTCCGCCCGGGCCATACGCGAGCTCTCAGGCATGGGCATATATACCGTCATGCTGACGGGCGACAACGAGCGCACGGCGAAGGCCATAAGCCGCGAGGCCGGCGTGGACCGCGTCATCGCGGGCGTGCTGCCGGAGGGCAAGGCCGACGTCATACGCAGCCTGAAGGCGCTCGGTAGGGTCACGATGGACGGCGACGGGATAAACGACGCCCCGGCCCTGACCGTCGCGGATAACGGCGTTGCCATCGGGGCGGGCACGGACGTCGCCATCGACGCGGCGGACATCGTCGTCATGAAGAGCCGCCTGACCGACGTCACGGCCGCGATACGCCTCAGCCGCGCGACGATACGCAACATCCACCAAAACCTTTTCTGGGCGTTTTTCTACAACGCCGTCTGCATCCCGCTCGCCATGGGCCTTTACGGCGTCGAGATGAAGCCGATGTACGGCGCGGCGGCCATGGCGCTCTCGAGCTTTTTCGTCTGCATGAACGCGCTGCGGCTCAATCTCGTAATTCCCCATGACGCGCGGCGCGACCGAAAAGGAAAACCCATACCGGAGGAGGCGTTCGCCGCGATCGCCTCCGCGGATACGATAAAGGAGGAAAAAACGATGAAAAAGACCCTTAAAGTCGAAGGAATGATGTGCGAGCACTGCGAGGCGAGAGTTAAGAAGGCTCTCGAGGCCGTCCCCGGCGTGGAAAGCGCCGTCGCCGACCACGCCGCCGGCACCGCCGTCGTGACGCTGAGCGCCCCCGTCGGGGACGAGATGCTCCGCGCCGCCGTCGAAGCGCAGGACTACAAGGTCCTCGGCGTCGAGTGAGGCTTTCAGAGAGAGAAAAGCTCCTGGAGCGGCAGCGCTCCGGGAGTTCTCTTTCTGTCCGTATTTCGGGACAGATACGCCGTTATTATAGCCTCGAGGTCAAGTGAAAGGAGAATGGCGCATGTCCGAAACATATCTGAAAAGCTTCCGGCTCGTCCCGGCGGGCGAAGAGGATACCTTCATCATTCTCCAGAAACGGACCTGCTACAGCGGCGTTTATCCCTTCAAGATATTCCCCGCCAAGGGCCTGACCGAGCTCGAATTTGGGCCTGTGACGATCCTTTACGGCGGCAACGGCTCCGGGAAGTCGACGCTGCTCAACGTCATGGCGGAAAAGCTCGGCGTCATGCGCCATTCGGCCTTTTCCGGCGGCGCTTTTTTCGGCGAGTACGTCTCGAGATGCGAGGCCGTGACCGGAGTGATCCCCGGCGGGAGCCAGATACTGACCAGCGACGACGTCTTCGACTATATGCTCAATATCCGCTACCTGAACGACGGCATCGACGTCCGCCGCAGCGAGCTGCTCGACGAGTGGCTCAGCCGGAAGTACGCCCCCCGCCGCTTCACGGGCATGGACGACTACGAGGACTGGAAGGAGAGCTATGACGCGAAATCCAAGTCCCAGTCGCAGTACGTCCGCGAGCGCCTTATGCGCAACGTCGACATGCACTCCAACGGCGAGAGCGCGATGAAATACTTCGTCGACCACATAAGGGAAGACGCCCTCTACCTCCTCGACGAGCCGGAAAACAGCCTTGCCGTCGGCCTGCAGGAGGAGCTGGGGCAGTATATATCCGATTCCGCGCGCCATTTTGGCTGCCAGTTCGTGCTGGCGACGCACTCCCCCGTCCTCCTCTCCATGCCCGGCGCCGTCATCTACGACCTCGACGAGGTCCCCGTCCGCACGAAGAAATGGACGGAGCTCGAAAACGTCCGGCTCTGGTTCGGCTTTTTCGAAAGGCACAGAAGCGAGCTTCTCGGCCAATGACCATCCGATAACGCGGCGGCCGCCCATCCCGCCTGCGATACCGTGTCTCTCCTTTACCTCCGTTTTACCCCCTTTCCCGGAAACGTCCGCGGCCCGCGCCGCGGGCGTTTTCGGTCTCAGGGCAGGGAGGCTGCGCTATTGTATTGCGGCATAATATATGGTATAATAGGTAAAATGGTATTTGGATTCTCTGATATGTCAAAATATGGGAGGAAAGAATATGGCTCAACGTTCCGGCAAAGGCGCCAAAGCATTTCTGATCGTCTCCGTGATCATCCTTGCGGCGGCGGTCCTCTTCACGGCGGCATACGCCGTCTTTCTCTCTCCGGTCACGAAGCTCGTAGGCGGCAGGCCCGAGCCCGCCGGGACCGACAAGCCCGACGCACCCTCGATCTCCGATCCTGAGGAGGAAACGGACGTGATGGGGCTCGAGCACGATCTCGACGCGCTCATAGAGGCCAGTCCGACGGCCGCGCCCCAGGCAGATCCGGAGCCTACGGACGAGCCCGGACCGGAGCCCACGGCTCAGCCGACGCCTGAGCCCACGCCCGAGCCCACTCCGGAACCGACTCCTGAGCCTACGCCCGAACCTACTCCAGAGCCTACTCCCGAACCGACTCCGACGCCTGAACCCGTCGTCTCTCCGGACGATCCGGAATTCTTCGACAACGCCGTCTTCATCGGCGATTCCGTGACTGATACCATTGAATACTGGGGACTTAAGAGCGATGACCTGGGCGGATCGATCTTTGTCAATATGCCGAACTATTCGGTCAGGGCTGCGGTAGGCGAGGTTCCGGATCTGTTTCTCCAGTTCCGGGGCAGAGCATGTATGCCTGAAGACGTGTGTGAGCTCGCCGGCGCCGAGAAGCTCTTTATAATGCTGGGTCTCAACGATGTCGCGCTCATCGGAACCGATGAGACCATAGCGCGCTGGAGTACCCTGATAGACACTCTCCACGGGCGCTGCCCCGATATGCTCATTGTCATCCAGTCCTGCACTCCGATAACTTACGGCAGGCAGTACGCCAAATACAACAACCGGATCATAGATGACTACAATGAACGTCTCAAGGCCCTGGCTGTTGAAAAAGGCTGCTCGTATGTGGATGTATCCTCTGCCTTAAAGGACGATAACGGGAATCTTAAATACAACTACAGTTCGGATGCTTACGTCCATCTCATGCCGAAAGTCGGTGAGATCTGGGCCGATTCTCTGCGCGATCCTTCAAACTACTACAACTATCCCCCGCAAGATCCGGGATCTGAAAAAGAGGAGCTCTGAAGAGCTCCTCTTTTCTTTTGTAAAGCTGTCCTATTGCCCGGTGCCTGTCATTGAAACGAATACATCGGACATCTGTTTCGGATCTTTCGATATGAAGAGCCCGACAAATCTTCCGTTTCTGAGCGCCGTTCCTCTGACAGCGATCTCATACTCCTCGGGCAGATAGACCTTATATGTTTCCGCTTTTATGCCTATCCGCTCACGGGCTTTGGAGAGGAGAC
>JAEFAK010000209.1 GCA_016287555.1 Oscillospiraceae bacterium | reverse complement strand
CGCTTAACTGGCTCTCCCCTAAACAGGCTCTTTTCTCTTTCCCTGATGTGTAACACATCATTGACAAACCCACATGTGATCAAAATACTATAGACTGTTTGTAAATTTTTGCATAATGCGGAGGGTGCGCAGCTGCAGCCGCGGTTGACAACTCTATAAAATATGTATAAAATCTTTGGTTGGCTGAATGCATTAAGCTGATGACCGAACTATTTGGAACGGAGCAGATAAAATGACTACTGACATAGCGATAATCGGAGCGGGACCCGCCGGCATCTTCACGGCGATAGAGCTCATAAGGCTCGGCTGCAGGAAAAAGATAGTCCTCGTCGAGCAGGGAAGGCCCATGGCCGAGCGCAGATGCCCCAAGGAGCGGACGAAAAAGTGCGTCTCCTGCAAGCCCTTCTGCCATATAACGAGCGGCTTTTCCGGCGCCGGCGCTTTTTCCGACGGGAAGCTCTCCCTCTCCTGCGAGGTCGGCGGCGAACTGCCCGACCTCATCGGCGCGGACAAGGCGCAGGAGCTCATCGATTATACCGACACGATATATCTCGACTTCGGCGCCGACGAGCACGTCGAGGGCCGCGGCAACGACGAGGAGATCAAGGAGATCCGCCGCCGCGCCATCCAGGCAGGCCTCAAGCTCGTCGACTGCCCCATACGCCATCTCGGCACGGAGCGCGCGCAGGAGCTGTACGGCAATATCCAGCAGTATCTGGCGGATAACGGCGTCGAGCTGATGTTCGGCTGCCGCTGCAAGGACCTCATCATCGAGGAGGGAGTCTGCCTCGGGGCGATCCTGGAGGACGTCGCGACGGGGAGGACGACGGAGCTTCGCGCTCTGAATACGGTCGTCGCGGCCGGCCGCGGCGGCGCGGAATGGCTTGAAAACCAGTGCGCCATCCATAATATCCACCATAAGCCCGGCACGGTCGATATCGGCGTGCGCGTCGAGTGCAGGACGGAGATCATGGAGCACGTCAACAAGGTCCTCTATGAATCCAAGCTCATCGGCTATCCCAAGCCCTTCAAAAATAAAGTCAGGACCTTCTGCCAGAATCCCGGCGGCTTCGTCAGCCAGGAAAACTACGATAACGGCCTCTCCGTGGTAAACGGCCATTCCTATAAATCCCTCAAGAGCGAGAATACCAACGTCGCCATCCTCTGCTCGCACAATTTCTCCGAGCCCTTCAACCAGCCCATAGCCTACGCCCAGCGCGTCGGCGAACTGACGAACATGCTCGGCGCGGGGCACATCCTCGTCCAGCGCTTCGGCGACATTCTCGACGGCAAGCGCACCTGGACCAAGGAACTCGCCGCCTCGAACGTCAGGCCGACGCTGCCCGACGCCGTCGCGGGCGACATCACCTTCGCCATGCCGTACAGGACCATGACCAACATCATAAACTTCATGAAGGCCATGGACTTCGTCGTGCCGGGCTTCGCCGGCGAGGAGACGCTGCTCTACTCCCCGGAGCTGAAATTCTACAGCAACAAGGTCAAGATGACGCCCGAGCTCAGGACGAGCGTGCAGGGCCTTTTCTGCCTCGGCGACGCGAGCGGCTGGACGCGCGGGCTCATGATGGCCTCCTCCATGGGCGTTCTCATGGCGCGCGGCCTTGCGGCGGAAGAGTGATCCGCGCCGCGTTAAAAATTGTTCCGCGAAAATTAAAACAAAAGAATAAAACAGTTCACTTTGCGTACACAATAGAGCGTTATAGTCTCAACGTAAACTGAAAAACGCAATGGAGTGATCGAAATGAACGAGAATCCCAACAATAATTATTACGCTCAGAACGATACTTATCACTATTATCCTCAGCAGGCGCCGCAGCCCGCTCCGAAAAAGAAGAAAAAGGGCCTCGCGCTGAAGATAATAGCGATAGTCCTCGTATGCGTCATTATAGGCGGCTTCGCAGGCTACGGGATAAGGGCCGTCGTCAAGGACCTTGGCGGACTGCCGAAGCTCTCCCTCTCCGAGCCCTATTCTCCCGATGACCCCGCAGGCGGCGAGCCCTCCCGCCCGGACCTTCCGTCCGGCCCCGATCAGCGCCCCGGCGAGCAGGGCGAGCCCGCGCCTTCTCCCGCCGTGCAGTCGGCCGATCCCATCGCTCCGACGGGAAGACCGCTGACCGTCCAGACCTCGACGGGGAGTGGCGTTCTCTCCGGCTCGGAGATATATGAAAAGGTCGTGCACTCCTGCGTCGGCGTCGTGACGCCCATAACGCAGACCAACATCTTCGGCCAGGAGGTCTCGACGCCCATCTCCGGCTCCGGCTTCATCATCACCGAGGACGGATATATCCTCACCAACTACCACGTCGTCGAGGAAGCGAACAAGATGAACTACCCCATCAAGGTCGCGACCTACTCGGGCGACGAGTATGACGCCGTTATAGTCGGATACGACGAGGAAAACGACGTCGCGCTCATCAAGATAGACGCGACGGGCCTCTCTCCCGTGACCATTGGCAGCATAAACGACACCAAGGTCGGTGAGACGGTCTACGCCATCGGCAATCCCCTCGGCGAGCTGACCTACACCTTCACCAACGGCATCGTCAGCGCGCTTGACCGCGAGATCAATACCGAGTCCGGCATCTCGATAAACATGTTCCAGACCAACGTGACCATCAACAGCGGCAACTCCGGCGGCCCCATCATCAATTCCTTCGGCGAGGTCATCGGCATCGCCTCCGCCAAGTACGCCGATACGGGCGTCGAGGGCCTCGGCTTCGCCATCCCCGTCGACGACGCCATGAAGATAGCCAACGACATCGTGACCTACGGCTTCGTGCGCGGCAAGCCCTACTTCGGCATCACCGTCGCGACCGCGGGCAGCAGCGGGAACGGCTACGGCTACCCCTACGGGTTCGGCTTCGGCTACGGTTACGGTCAGCAGAATACCAATACAGTCTCCGGCGCCGAGATACGCGCCGTCGATGAAAACAGCTGCGCCGCGAAGGCGGGCCTCGAGGTCGGCGATATCATCACCAAGCTCGGCGACAAGGACATCCGCAACCAGTCCGATCTGATCATCGCGAAGGCCGCCTATCGTGCGGGCGACACCGCGACGCTGACGGTATACCGCGACGGCGAGTATCAGGAAAAGACGATAGTCTTCGATGAGCT
>JAEFAK010000208.1 GCA_016287555.1 Oscillospiraceae bacterium | reverse complement strand
CGTGCCCGCAGGCGCAGCCGTCCGCCCTGCTCAGGGCGAGCACCCCGTCCGGCATGGCGATGAAATCGCCGTGGAAGCCGCAGCGCGGGTGGTCGCAGCTCGAGGGCGCGAGGTCGGAGAGCCTGGTGAGGCCGTCTGTCTGCTCCGTTATGGCGCGCAGTACCTCCGGAAGGGTGATGCGGTCGGCGTCGTCGGGCTCGTGCGGGACGCGGCCGAACCAGCTCACGGGCTGAAAATGCACGCCGCGCACGGCAGGCGAGCGCGAGAGGCCGAATCTGATGATATCGCCTATCTGCGAATCGTTGACTCCCGGCACGACGGTCGGCACGAGCGTCACGCCCAGGCCGAGCCCGTCGCAGACCTCTATGGCGCGCAGCTTCGTCTCCAGAAGCGGACGGCCGCGGAGCTTAACGTATACGTCGTCGGTCATGCCGTCGAACTGCATGAAGACGAAGTCGAGCCCGGCCTCGGCGCAGCGGCGCGCGAAGTCCGGGTCGGAGGCGAGACGCAGGCCGTTGGAATTGAGCTGGACGCTCGTCGCGCCGGCCTTCTTCGCCTCGGCGATCACTTCCGGCAGATCGTCCCTGACGCAGGGCTCGCCGCCGGAGAGCTGGATGAAGGAGCGCCCTTCCCGGACGAGGCTGCGGAATATCTCTCCGAGCTCGGAGGGAGTCCTTTCGGCCTGCTCGGAGCCGGCGTCCGCGAAGCAGAAGGGGCAGCCGAGGTCGCATCTGTGGGTGATCTCTACGAGGATGCAGCAGGTATCCTGCAGGTGCTCCGGGCAGAGGCCGCAGGCCGCCGGGCACGTCTCCGGGACGGGCGAGGGCGCCTTATAGCTCCCCCACTTTTCCATCTCCGGCTCCCCGCGCCAGATGACGCAGGAAAAGTCGCCGTGCTCGGGGCAGGTCTTCTTCATATATCGATCGCTCCCCCGCCGCACGATGCGCGCGTCGATCTGGCGCAGGCAGACGGGGCAGACGCTTTTTGTCATTTTTACGGGCTCGAGCTTAACTTTCACGGTATCTGTCTCCGGTGATGGTGATTATGGCGTTGAGCGGGGGCTTGTCGGCCGGGTCCATCTCCTCGCCGGTTATGGCGGAGCGGAGCGCCGTCATGACGCCCGCGTGGGTCACTATGAGTATATCGCGCGCCCTGTCCTTGCGCAAGATGCCGATCAGCGTCCTCGCGGCGCGGTAGCGCAGGTCATAGAAATTCTCCCCGCCCTCCGGCTTGAACGAGAGCAGGTTTTTCCCCCGCTTTTCGTAGTCCTCCGGGAAGGCGGTCTTTATATCCTCGATGAGGCGCCCTTCCCACGCGCCTAGCGAGAGCTCGCGGAGGCCCGGCATGAGGACCATGCCCGTCCTGAGCCGTCCGGCGATGGCGGCGCCCGTCGCGACAGCGCGGCGCAGGTCGCTGGAATACACGCGCGAGACGCGCGGCGACATATCCTCTATCCGCGCGCTGACGGCGACGGCGGCGCCGAAGCCCAGCGGAGAAAGCTGCGGGTCGTACTGGCCCATGAATATGGGGCCTGGGTGGCGCGTCGTCTCCCCGTGCCTTACGAGGATGACGCGCCTGTTTTTCGCCATTTCTCCGAGGTCCGATTCGCCTGCGACGAGGTAATCCAGCACGCGCTGGTAATCCTCCGGCGTGTCCATATCCAGGACGACGCCCTCGCGCCCCGTCTCGACGCGGACGATCTCGTCCTCGTGGGCGCGGGTCACGGCCTTGACGTTCCCGGACAAGAGGATCTCGGAAAAGAATCTGCGCGGTATCCAGAGCGGGTGGCCCTTCTTGCCCCTGAAGCAGGCGACGGCAAAATGCTCCGCGTCCGCCGCGGCGAGCACGGCCCTGACGCTCTCGGTCATGACGGCGGGCGTATCGCAGGGCAGGAGCAGCGCCCCGTCGGCCCCGGCGGCTTCGGCCGCGCGGACTCCGGCGAGGAGCGAAAAGCTCATGCCGAGCATGAAATTGTTGTTATAGACCTCCTCGGCGTGCAGGTCGGCTATGGGACCGCGGAGCTTCTCCGCGTTTTTTCCCGTCACGACGAAGACGCGCCCCGCGCCTGCGCCGCGGAGGACGCTCACCGTCCTCTCGAGCGCGCTGACGCACCCCTCCCCTGCCTCGGAGTCGACCGGGAGGAGCGGCTTGAAGGCGCCCATGCGGCTCGAGAGCCCCGCCGCGGGGACTATGCCGACGACGTTCATCATTTTTTCTCCGCGACGAGCAGGAAATATCCCGCGTTTTTGCCGGGCTTCGTTTTGCAGAACACGCAGTCGCCCGGGGCGGACTCGGCCCATTTTTCAAAAGAGCCGAAGTCCATGAGTATCTGCGCGCCGAAGTCGAGCAGGCACTTCGTCTTATCCGAAAAAAGCTTGACGGAAAAGCCCGTCTCCTCGAGCATGATTATGAGCTCTTCGGCGATGAAAAGGCCGTCGAGCCTGACGGGAGAGGGCGCGGAAACGTCTCCGCACTGGCCCTCCTCGCGGCGGGTATTGAGGTATTTGAGGGCCTCGACACGGTTTTTTTCGACGCGCTCCGCGTCGGGCATGCGGTCATAGAGGTCCGTTATGACGAGGCGCGAGCCCTTCTTCAGCAGGCAGTAGAGCTCGTGGAAAAGCTCGCCGTGCCTGTCCATGAGAGAGAGGGAGCACTCGGCTATCGCCCCGTCGAAGGAGAGCGAGGGCAGGTCTATCTCCAGCCCGTCCGTCTCGATGACGTCGAGCCCCGCCTCGCGGGCGCGCTTTACCATCTCCTTCGATACGTCGCAGCCGGTCATCTCGAGGCCGAGCTCCGCGAGGAAGCTCATGCCCGAACCGTCGCCGCAGCCGACGTCGAGGATCTTGTCGCCCTTTTTGAAGCCGGCGAGGCGCGCGGCCTCCTCGGTCAGTTCGGTTCCGCCGGGATGCAGGATCATGTCATTGCCCTCCGATCGTCTCATTACGCCGCGCTGCCGCCCCCGAAGGCTCGGGAGCGGCAGCGGATATGGCTCAGGATCAATGCTTATAGAATGCGTGGCCGTAGTTGTAGACCTCGTCGGCGATCCACTCGCCGCGCTGCTTGACCTCGGGGTCTTCCTTATCGCCGCAGACGCTGCCCCAGAACATGAAGCCGCCGCCGCCGGCGTAGGTGTCGATGACCCTGCGGACCTCGCTGCGGACGAG
>JAEFAK010000012.1 GCA_016287555.1 Oscillospiraceae bacterium | reverse complement strand
AAAAGTACGACAACCTGCTCATCGTGCGCACAATGAGCAAGGCGCATTCCCTCGCGGGAATACGCGCGGGCTGGGCGATGGGCTGCGAGAATATCATCACCGCGCTCAATACGGTCAAAAACTGCGTCAATTCCTATACGGTCGACCGCATAGCTCAGGCTGGAGCCGCCGCCGCCCTGCGCGACAGGGAGTATTTTGAGTCGACCCGCCGCCGCGTCATCGCGACGAGGGAAAGATCAGCCGCCGCGCTGCGCGCTCTCGGCTTTGATATGACGGACTCGAAGGCGAATTTCCTCTTCGTAAGGCACCCGGACTTCCCGGCGAAGGAGCTGTTTATGAAGCTCCGCGAGCGGGGGATACTCGTCAGGTACTTCGATCTGCCGCGCGTAAGCGACCGCCTGCGCATCTCGATAGGGACGGACGGGGACATGGAGACGCTCGTCGCCGCTGTCGCGGACATTATCGGGAAGCGGCGCTGACGAACCGAAACGACAAACGGATACCGGGTCTTCCGGTATCCGTTTTTTGCGCCATTCCGGCCCTGCGGCAGGCCACGCGGAGGCAATCGACATAATAATTTAATAATTTCTCTGTTGCCAAGAAAGCATATATATTATATAATATCATAGTTTAGTATACTGTGAGAAACTATACGGTTTACATAACACTTATGACAACCAGCCGACAGGGGGCCGGGATATGGAGTTTATAAATACCGCGGCATCGTTTATATGGAGCAACATCCGATCCATAGGGATAGCGGACATACTTGACATGGTCATCGTGGCCTTCCTGGTATACCGCGTCCTCAGCTGGGTCGTGCGCTCGGGCAGCGCGAGAGCGATAAGGGGCATCATACTCGTCATAATCGTCCTCTGGGTCGCCACGCTCCTCGATATGAAGGTCGTCAGCTTCCTCATGGGCAAGATAGTCGAACTCGGACTTCTCGCTCTGATAGTCATCTTCCAGCCGGAGCTGAGGCGCATGTTCGAGAAGGTC
This sequence comes from Oscillospiraceae bacterium, assembly GCA_016287555.1. Taxonomy (GTDB): domain Bacteria; phylum Bacillota; class Clostridia; order Oscillospirales; family Oscillospiraceae; genus RGIG7949. Next base: position 15,959 of record JAEFAK010000012.1, on the reverse strand, counting down.
GGCAGCGCGAAGTACACCTCGATCTTCAGCCGCTCCGGCGTCTCGCGCGAGCTCGAGTCGGCCATAGACCAGACTGTCCTCGCCTGCACGGACCTTTCCCGCACGAAGACGGGCGCGATAATCGTTTTCGAGCGCACCGTCGCTCTCGACGAGATAAGCAAGACCGGCACCTCGATAGACAGCGTCGTGCAGGCCGAGCTTCTCAAGAATATATTCTATCCCAAGGCTCCGCTGCATGACGGCGCGGTCATCATACGCAATTCGAGGATAATGGCCGCAGGGTGCATGCTCCCGCTCTCTTCCAATCCGAACCTGAGCAGGGATCTCGGCATGCGGCACAGAGCGGGCATAGGAATGAGCGAGGCGAGCGACGCGGTCGTCGTCGTCGTCTCGGAGGAAACGGGCGGTCTCTCCGTCGCAGTCGACGGCATGCTCAAGCGCCATCTGACGCTGGAGCTTTTCGAGAAGCTGCTTCGCAACGAGCTTCTCAACGAGGGCGCCGAGCAGGAAAAGAAGAAGAAAAAGACGGCCGCGAGGGTGAAGAAAAATGAAAAAAACTAAGGCCAACAAGATTCTGACGAGCCGGGCGTTCTTCATCGTCGTCTCGATCCTGGTATCCATATTCCTCTGGCTCTACGTCGTGAACGTCGAAAACAACGAGATCGACGTGACCGTCCCGGATATTCCGGTGACGTTCATCGGGGCCGACGATATCCTTGCCGACAGGCAGCTCCTCGTCAAAGATCAGGGGACGCAGAACGTCTCGCTGACGATCCGCTGCAAGCGCAGCCAGGCCACGAAGATGAAAAGAGACAACTTCGAGGTGACGGTCGATCTGACCGACATCCGCTCGACGGGCACGCATGACAGGATATACGACGTCAAGCTCCCGGAGGACGTCTCCGAGAAGGATACGCTCATAATCGGCAAGAGCCCGGAATACGTGACGGTCGATATAGTCAAGCTCAGCAGCAAGCCCGTCCCGGTCTACGGCCTGCTCAACGGCGGGGCAGCCGAGGGCTACATGGTCAAGCAGCTCGAATTCTCGCCGGCCACGGTCATGGTCAGCGGACCTGAGGAGGTCATCGCGAGGATAGACCGAGCCAACGTCGTCATCGAAAGGGAAAACCTCAATAAGACCATAACCGAGCAGCGTTCCTTCCAGCTTGTCGACAGAGACAACCAGCCCGTAGAGTCTGCCGAGATAGACACCGACGTCGATATGATCGACGTGACCGTGCCCATCGTCATGTATAAGGACGTGCCGCTTAGCATCGATATCATCGAGGGCGGCGGCGCGAAGGAGTCCAACGCCATCGTGGAGATCGAGCCCGCGAAGATAACGCTCGCCGGCGATGCGGAGCTCCTCGAAGGGCTCAATAAGATCACGCTCGGCGCCATAGACCTTGCGGACTTCGAGAGCACCTATACCGGGACCTACCAGATAAAGATCAACAACGATCTCGAGAATATCTCCAAGACCAATGAGGCGACCGTGACGGTCAACCTCCGCGGCCTGACCGTAAAGCACGTGCAGGCCAAGAACATAACCTGCATCAACGTCACCGAAGGCTACAGCGCCGAGGTCAAGACCCTGTTCCTCGACGTCAAGGTGCGCGGGCCGGAGGGCGTCGTCAAGCTCGTCGACACATACTCCATCAGCGTCTACGCCGATCTCGCCGACCTCGGCACCTACACGGGCAACAAGCAGGTGCCCGCCAAGGTCTATGTCGACGGGTACGACGACGTGGGCGTCATAGGCTCCTACGACGTCGTCATCTCGGTCGAGCAGAAGACCGGGGACGAGTAAGGGTAAAGGAGGACGGCGCCTTGACTTCCCAGGGAACGGTAAAAAAGATACTGCCCGACGGGAGGGCGGTCGTCGAGGTCACGCGGCAGTCGGCCTGCGGGCATAACTGCGCCGAGTGCTCGAGCCTGTGCGGCGCGTCGGGCGCGATAAGCTCCGTCGCGGAAAATCCCGTCGGCGCCCGCGTCGGGGAGACGGTGACCATCGAGACCCCGTCGAAGAAGATAATCTCCGCCGCGGCTCTGGTCTACATCGTGCCGCTGGCGCTGCTCATACTCGGCTACGCCGCCGCCGCGCTTCTCGGAGCGAGCGAGGGCAGGGCGCTGATAGGGAGCCTCATAGGCTTCGCCGTCGGCGTGGCGGTAGTCGTCCTCGTCAACAGGTTCGCCCGCCGCAACAGGGGCGTCGAAGTGACCATCACGTCAGTAAACGGACCGGAGGGGTGAAATGTACGGATACGTCAGACCGGCAAAGGACGAGCTGCTCGTTAAGGAATACGACGCCTTCCGCGCCGCCTACTGCGGTCTTTGCCACAGCCTGAAAAAGAAATACGGCGCCGCGGCGAGATTTGCACTCAGCTACGATCTGACCTATCTCGCCATGCTCTACTGGGAGCCCGGAGATCTCTGCACGGACCGCAGACGCTGCCCCGCTTCGCCGCTTCGGAAAAAGGACTGCGCCTGCATCTGCCCGGCGCTGGATAAGGCGGCCGCCGTCGCGGTCATCCTCGCAAGGGGCAAGCTCGCCGATACAATGTCGGACGAGGGCTTTTTCAGAAGGCTCCGCGCATGGCCCGCTTATCTGGCGGCAAAGCGCTGGGCCCGGAAGGCGGCCCTGCCCGAATACGACGGGCTCGTAAGGACCAGACTCGCCGAGCTCGCCGAGCTGGAAAAGCAGGGCTGCAGCTCGATAGACATGGCGGCGGACAAGTTCGCGCTCTGTCTGGCCGCCGCCGGCAGGCTAGACGGGGACGAGACGCGCGGCCGCATCCTCTCACAGATACTCTACCACACGGGCCGCATCATCTATATCCTCGACGCCTACGCGGACCTCGAGGAGGACAGAGCCAGGGGCAGGTACAACGCTGTTGCCGCGCGCTATATGGAAGACGGCGTCCTCGACGACGCCGAGAAGGAGCTCATCCGTGAGACGCTCGCGGATTCCATGGCCATGATGGCCGCCGATTTCGAGCTTCTGCCCGAGACGGTCTATACTCCCGTGCTCCGCAATATCATAACTCTCGGCCTGCCGAGGACGGCGCAGCTCGTGCTCGACGGGAAGTTCAGACCCGATAACCGCCGCGAACCCGACTGAAAGACAGACAGGAGAACCAGATGAAGGATCCGTACAGCGTACTGGGAGTTTCGCCCTCGGCTTCGCCCGAGGAGATAAAGAGAGCCTATCGCGACCTCGTCCGCAAGTATCACCCGGACAATTATCACGATAATCCGCTCTCCGATCTGGCCCAGGAAAAGATGAAAGAGATAAACGAGGCCTACGACGCCATCCAGAAGGGGCAGGCAGGCTCCTCCTCTTCCGGGGGCGGCTATTCGTCGGGCTACGGCTCGGCCTATTCCTCCGGCGGGTCGTCGGCCTCCGGCTACGACACCTCCGGCGGGGTATACGCCCGCGTGCGTCAGGCGATAAACATGGGCAACGTGTCTTACGCCGAGTCGCTCCTGCGCGGAGTGAGCGATCACGACGCGGAGTGGAACTTCCTCATGGGCAGCATATGCTACCGCAAGGGGTGGATGGACGAGGCGCGCAGATACTATACGACCGCCGTCCAGATGGACCCGACCAACGCCGAGTATTCGACCGCGCTCAACTATATGAACGGCTCCGGCAGCTATTACAGGGCACCCGCCTCCGGCGGGAACATGGACGCCTGCTCCTGCTGCTCGTCGCTGATGCTGGCCGACTGCTGCTGCGAATGCATGGGCGGCGACCTGATCCGCTGCTGCTGAGGTGAGGGGAAAGGCGAGAAAGCCCGCGGTATCCGCGCTCTGCGCGGCGCTGGCCGCGGCGCTGCTGATCTTAGGCTCCATGCTGCCGACGGGGAAGATTGCCTTCTCCGCCGTCGCCGGGCTTGCGACGGCCGCGGCCCTCATCGAATGCGGGTATCTTTATTCCGTGTTCGAATTCATCGTAGCCGCCGCGCTCGGGCTGCTGCTCGCGCCGTCGAAGGCTCCGGCAGTCATGTTCTGCCTGCTCTTCGGGTGGTATCCGATAGTCAAGAGCCTAGTCGAGAAGCTGAAAAGCCGCGCTGCGGAGTATCTGCTCAAGTTCGCGGTCATCCTTGCGGTGATAGGCGTATTCTTCGTGCTGGTCAGGCTCAGCGTCGGGGAGCTTTCGCTTCCGGATCATTCGAAGCTCGTCGTCGCGGGCGCCGCGGTGATAGCATTCTTCGCGTATGATTTCTGCTTTTCGGGGCTCATTCGAGTCTATATCCGCCGTGTGCGGGGAAGGATGAAGTGAAATGATCAAAAGTATGACAGGATACGGAAATGCCAAGGGCGTCTGCGGCGACCTTGCGCTGACCGTCGAGATAAAGAGCGTCAATAACCGCTTCCTCGACGCCTCCGTGCGCCTTCCGAGGCTCTATTCCTTTGCCGAGGAATCGGTGCGCGGCGCCGTCGCGGCCAAGGTCGGCCGCGGCAAGGTCGACGTATGGGTCGGCGTGGAGAATGCCGGCACCGCCGACGTAAAAGTGACGCTCAACGAGCCTCTCGTCGAGGCTTACAGGGCGGCGTTCAATCAGATGTTCGAGAAGTGGGGCATCCCCGACGACTCGTCCGCGGCTCTCTTCGCGCGCCTGCCCGACGTATTCGTCGTCGAAAAGCAGGAACTCGACGAGGAGGCTTTTCAGGCGGGCCTTGCCGCCGTCGTGGCTGAGGCTCTGGAGGCCTTCAACGCGATGCGGGAGAGAGAGGGCGCCAAGCTCGCCGACGATCTTCGCACCAAGCTCGACAATCTTGAGCAGATGCGTCAGGCCGTCGCGGCCCGCTCGCCGGAGTCCGTCGCCCAGTGGCGCGACAAGCTCACAAAGCGCATAACGGACCTGCTCGAGGGCAAGGAGATAGACGAGCAGCGCATCCTGACCGAGGCAGCGCTCTTTGCCGAGAAGGTCGACGTGGACGAGGAGCTCGTCCGCCTCGGCAGCCATATAACGCAGTTCCGCGGCATGCTCGACGCGGGCGGCGCCGTCGGCCGGAAGCTGGACTTCCTCGTGCAGGAGATGAACCGCGAGGCCAATACGACGGGTTCGAAGTGCACGGACCTCGAGATAACCCGCATCGTGGTCGACATGAAGGCGGAGATAGAGAAGATACGCGAGCAGATCCAGAACATCGAATAGGGAGGCGGAAGCTTTGAAGCTTTTCAGCATAGGTTTCGGCAACCTCGTCTCGGCGGACCGCGTCGTCGCGGTCGTGAGCCCGGAATCGGCCCCGATAAAGCGCATCATAACAGACGCGCGCGATCAGGGCATGCTCATCGACGCGACCTACGGCAGGCGCACCCGCGCCGTGCTCATAGCCGACAGCGGCCATATAATCCTTTCCGCCCTCCAGCCGGAGACGGTCGGCGGACGCATGACGGAGCCTGATGAAGAGGAGGAGCAGAGCAATGAGCAATAAAGGCAAGCTTTTCGTTATATCCGGTCCCTCCGGAGCGGGCAAGAGCACGGTCATCGCCCGCCTGCTCAAGCGGCTGGACAACACGTATTTCTCCATTTCCGCGACGACGCGCGAGCCGCGCCGCGGCGAACGCAACGACATAGACTACCACTTCGTTTCCCGCAAGAAGTTCGAGGACATGATCGCCAAGGACGAGCTCCTCGAATGGGCCGAGTACGTCGGCAATTATTACGGGACGCCCGCAGCCCCCGTCGATGAGAAGCTGAACGCCGGCTACGACGTCATCCTCGATATCGAGACCAAGGGCGCGGCCTCCGTCATGAAAAAGCGCCCGGAGGCGATAGGGATATTCCTCTTCCCGGGCAGCTACGAGATCCTCGAACAGCGCCTCAGAGCCCGCAGCACGGACTCCGACGAGGCCATAGCCCGCCGCCTCGAGCAGGCGCGGCGCGAATGCGAGAAGGTCGATATGTACCAGTACGTGATCATAAACGACCGCGTCGAGACGGCGGCGGACGAGGCCGTGGCCATAATGACCGCGGAAAAATGCCGCACCGCCGAGCGCAGACACTATTTCGATTGATCCGGGCCGCAGCCCGCTCATATAAATCAAACCGGGCGCAAGCCCGCATGAAAGGATATGTCGGAAAATGATGCTTTATCCCCCCATGAGCTCTCTGCTCGAAAAGGTCAACAGCAGGTATCTGCTCGTGAACGCCGTCGCAAAGCGCTCCCGCGAGATAGCCGAGGAGGCAGAGGAGCGCGGCGAATCCCTCGATCAGAAGCCCGTCTCGATAGCCATCAACGAGGTCGCCGAGGGCAAGTACGGCGCCTCCATCCGCAAGGAATACCTGTAAGCGCCAGTGGCCCTTATCGCTTCCGTCGCCGTAGATGCCGCGACCTTCGCCATAGACAAGCTCTACGATTACGCCGTTCCCGCCGATCTTGAGGCGGGGACGAAGCCCGGAGTGCGCGTAAAAGCGCCCTTTTCCAAGGGCAACAGGCAGGTCGAGGGCTTCGTCTTCTCCGTGAGCGAGGGCGAAGCGAAAGGGCTCAAGGAGCTTCGCTCCGTCGAGGACGGGGAGCCGCTGGTCTCAAAAGACTTCCTCGAGCTTGCGAAATGGATGAAGTCCCGCTTCTTCTGCACGCTCTATGAGGCCGTGCGCGCCATGCTGCCTTCGGGTGTGTGGCGCCTTTCCGGTGACAGGACGACCGAGCTCGCGAGGCTCGCCGCCGCTCCGGAGGAGGCTCTCGCGCAGGCGGAGAAGAAGGCGAAAAAGGCTCCGCAGCAGGCTGAGCTGCTCCGCCTGCTGGCCCAGCTCGGCGAGGCTTCTTCAAAGGAGCTCACATACTTCACGGGAGCATCACGCCAGAGCCTGAAAGGCCTTGAAAGGCAGGGCCTTATCGAGCTTCTCAAGATCCCGGCCTACCGCCGGCCTGCCTATTCCGAGGGCGCCTCGCGCTCCATGGAGGAGCTGACGGAGGAGCAGGCCCGCGCCTTCGAGGGCATTGCCGCCCTCATGGACGGGACTGCCCGCGCCGCGCTCCTGCGCGGCGTGACGGGCTCCGGCAAGACGGCGGTCTATATCCGCCTCATCGCCCGCGCCATAGAGCGGGGCGGCAGGGCGATAGCCCTCGTGCCGGAGATAGCTCTGACCCCCCAGCTCGTTGCGACCTTCCGCCTCCATTTCGGCGACGCTGTCGCCGTTTTGCACAGCTCCCTGACGCAGGCCGAGCGGCTCGACGAGTGGCGCCGGATAAGGGACGGGCTCGTGAACGTCGTCGTAGGGACGCGGAGCGCCGTCTTCGCGCCGGTCGAGGGTCTGAAGCTCCTCATAATCGACGAGGAGCAGGAGCTGACCTACAAATCCGAGATGACCCCGCGCTACCATGCGCGGGACGTCGCCAAATTCCTCTGCGCGCGGTCGGGAGCGCTGCTGCTCCTCGGCTCCGCGACGCCGTCCGTCGAGACAAATTATCTCGCCGAGACGGGGCGCTATCCGCTCTTTCGTCTGGAAAAGCGCTATAACGAGATGACTCTTCCCGAGGTCGTCATCGTCGATATGCGCGCCGAGCTCAAGGCCGGCAATGGCGGAAGCGTCAGCGGCAGGCTCCGCGAGGAGCTTGAAAAGAATATCGAGCGCGGCGAGCAGTCCATCCTGTTCATAAACCGCCGCGGAACGAATAACCTCGTTTCGTGCCCCGAATGCGGCTTCATGCACACCTGCCCCAACTGCAGCGCGCGCCTCGTCTATCACGGGGCCAACGGCCGCCTGATGTGCCATTACTGCGGCTATTCCCGCCCCGCCGAGCGCACCTGCCCGGAGTGCGGCGGGCGCATGAAGTTCTTCGGGACGGGGACGCAGAAGGTCGAGGACGAGCTCGAGGAGCTTTTCCCCGGCGTGCCAATGCTCCGCATGGACGCGGACAGCGTCTCCGCAGCCAACTCGCACGACGAGATACTGTCCGAGTTTTCAAAAAAGAAGATACCTATCCTCATCGGGACGCAGATGGTCACCAAGGGCCTCAACTTCGACGACGTGACGCTCGTCGGCGTGCTCTCTGCCGACCAGATGCTCTATACCGGCGACTGGCGCGCGCAGGAGAGGACGTTTTCCCTCGTCACGCAGGCCATCGGCCGAAGCGGACGCGCCAAAAAGGCCGGCCGCGCCGTCATACAGACCTTCACGCCCGAAAACGACGTCATCCGCTGCGCCGCAGCGCAGGACTACGACGCTTTTTACCGCTCCGAGATAAAGCTTCGCGAGCTGAGCGGTACGCCGCCCTTTTCCGAGCAGTACGCCGTCTTCGCCTCCGGCGAAGACGAGGAGGCGGTCATAGCCTGCTGCCGCGAGATAAAGGCCGCTTTTCTGAGCTCCCTCGGGGAAAACTCCGGCGCGAGAGTGCTCGGCCCGGTCCCTGCTGCGGTAGTCAGAGTGCAGGGGAGATACCGCTACCGCGTCTACGTCGATACCGCGCCGGATCCCGCCGTCCGCGGCCTTATAGCCGGCGCGATACGCAAATATTCCAAGGACAGGAGATTCAGGGGCGTCGCCCTCTTCGGCGACGTCGATCCGATAGATTGAGGTGCAATATGGGACTGAGAAACATCGTTAAAAAGGGAGATCCCTCCCTGCTGAAAAAGAGCCGCGAGGTGACGAACTTCGATGCGAGGCTCGCCGCCCTGCTCGACGACATGCGCGAGACGCTGCTCCAGGCAAACGGCCTCGGCCTCGCCGCGCCGCAGGTCGGCGTCCTCCGCCGCGTCTGCCTCGTCATCGAGACCAACACCGATCCCGAGGAGATCATCGAGCTCATCAATCCCGTCATCATAGAGTCCGAGGGCGAGCAGACCGACAGAGAAGGCTGCCTTTCGCTCCCCGGCGTCTGGGGCATAGTCAAGCGTCCGGAGCGCGTAAAGGTCGCCGCTCAGGACAGGAACGGCAACTGGTTCGAGCGCGAGGGAGAGGGCCTGACGGCCCGCTGCTTCTGCCATGAGATAGACCACCTGAGCGGAGTCCTCTTCGATTCCGTGGCCGAGCGCATCCTCAGCCCCGAGGAGGTCGAGCGCCTCGCCGCCGAGGAGGAAGAAGAGATGGACGGGGAAGCCGAATGAGGATAGTCTTCATGGGCACGCCCGACTTCGCGGTCGCTTCGCTTCGAGCGCTCTGCGCCGCGGGGCACGACGTAGCCGCCGTCGTGACGAAGCCCGATATGCCCAAAAACCGCGGCATGAAGCTCATGCCGAGCCCTGTCAAAAAGGCCGCGCTCGAGCTCGGCCTGCCCGTATATACGCCCGAAAAGATAAAGTCCGCAGAGACGGCGGAGCTGCTCGCTTCCTTCGGCGCGGACGTCTTCGCGGTCGTCGCCTTCGGGCGGCTGCTGCCGAAGCATATCCTCGATATGCCGCGCCTCGGCTGCGTGAACGTCCATGGCTCGCTTCTGCCGAAATACCGCGGCTCCGCGCCCGTGCAGTGGACCGTCCTGAACGGCGAAAAGACCGCCGGCGTGACGACCATGCTCCTCGACGAGGGCATGGACACCGGCGCGATGCTGCTCTCCGAGTCCGTCGAGGTCGGAGAGTATGAGAGTTTCGGGAGCCTCTATGCGAGGCTTGCCGACGTCGGCGCGGAGCTCCTCGTCAGGACCCTCGCCGGCCTGGAGGACGGCTCGGTCGTTCCCGTGCCTCAGGATGAAGCGCTCGCATCCAACGCCCCTCCCGTAACGAAGGACATGTGCCCCGTTGACTGGGAGAAGAGCGCGGTTGACATAATTAATAAGATCAGAGGACTCGACCCTGTGCCGGCCGCCAACGCCGACATTGCAGGGGTCAGATTCAAGCTCTTCGGAGCGAGGCCGACCGGCCGCCGCTCCGGCCTTCCGGCGGGCTCAGTCGCCGGGACGGACAAGCTGGGGATAGAGGTCGTCTGCGGCGGCGGGGAGACCCTCGTCATTACCGAGCTGCAGGCTCCGGGCGGCAAGCGCATGAAGGCCGCCGACTATCTCCGCGGCCATCCGCTCGCATGACGGCGAGAGAGGCCGCGCTGAAGGCGCTCGCCGCCTTCGAAAATGGGCAGAGCCCCGAGGCCGCCGTCGACGGCTTCAGACTTGAGCCGCGCGAAGCCGCGCTGGCGCGCCGGATCTGCGCCTGCGTGCTGACGAACAGGCTGCTTATCGATCTCTGGATAGGGAAGCACGTCGGCCGTCCGCTCGAAAAGCTTCAGCAGCGCCTGCTCGACGCACTTCGCCTGACCGCCGCGCAGATAGCCTGGTTCGACAGGGTGCCCAACTCCGCCGCCGTGAACGAGGGAGTTAAGCTTGTACGAACTTATGTAAACTCAGGCGCAGCAAAGCTCGCAAACGCAGTGATGCGCCGAATGGCAGAGGACGGTCGTCCTCCCAAGCCTAAGGGCGCGGATGCGGCGAGCGTGGAATTCAGCTGCCCGGTCGAGCTGTATCAATATTATGTAAACAATTACGGGGCTGAGACCGCTCTGGGGATCGCAAAAGCCCAGAATGAGCTCCCGCCGGTCTATGCCCGTGTAAATACCTTAAAGACGACGCCGGAGGCGCTTATCGAGCGCCTTGCGGGCGAGGGAGCGCAGGCCAAGGCCCACCCCTGGCTTCCTGGGACGTTCGAGGTCGGCCTCTCCGGGAGCGTGGAGGCCCTTGCGGCCTTTCGCGAAGGCCTTTTCTTCGTGCAGGACCCGGCCGCGACGCTCGCCGTCCTCGCGGCGGTTCCGTCTCCGGGGATGCGCCTTCTCGACGCATGCGCCTCGCCCGGCGGCAAGAGCTTCGCCGCCGCGCTTGAGATGCGCGGGGAGGGGAGCATAGTCTCGCGCGACATATCCGAAAAGAAGCTGCGCCCTATTATTGAAGGCGCGCAGCGGCTTGAAGTTGACATAATACACACAGAAGCCCGCGACGCCTCGAAGGACGCGCCGGGGGAGGGCTTCGATACCGTCCTCGCGGATGTGCCGTGCTCCGGCTTCGGGACCGTACGCAAGAAGCCCGAGATAAGATATAAGCCTCTCGCCTCTGTCGCCGCGCTGCCGGAAAAGCAGCTTGCGATCCTTAATAACCTCGCGGGCGCGGTGAAGCCGGGCGGCGTGCTCCTGTATTCGACCTGCACCCTTATCAAAGAGGAAAACGAGGGCGTCACGGACGCATTTCTTGCCGGCAGACCCGATTTTGAGCCGGAGGCCTTCTCTCTTCCCGGCGCCGGCCGCTGCGACGGCCGCGTGACGCTTCTTCCCGGAAAGCTCGGAACGGACGGATTTTATATATGCAAAATGAGACGAAAAAAGATATAAAGTCCCTGCTCCCGGGCGAGCTTGAGGCGGAATTCGCCGCGCTCGGGCTGCCTAAGTTCCGCGCGAAGCAGGTCTTCAAATGGCTTTCGTCGGGAGTCTCCTCCTTTGAGGAGATGACCGATCTCTCCAGGGACCTGCGCGCGAAGCTGGACGGGCTTTACGATATAACATCTCCGGTCGTTCTGCGCCGCCAGACCTCCGCTTCCGACGGGACGGAGAAGTTCCTCTGGGGCCTTGCCGACGGCAACGCCGTCGAGAGCGTCCTCATGTGCTACGACTACGGCAACAGCGTCTGCGTATCCTCGCAGGTCGGCTGCAATATGGGCTGCGCCTTCTGCGCCTCGCGCGGGGGCAAGGTCAGGGACCTGCGCCCCTCCGAGATCCTCGATCAGGTGCTTTGGACGGAGAAGGAGACGGGGAAAAAGGTCTCGAACATAGTCATGATGGGCATAGGCGAGCCGCTCGACAATTTCGAGAACGTCGAGCGCTTCCTGCGTCTGGTCAACTGCCCCGAGGGGCTGAACATAGGCATGAGGCACATCTCGCTCTCGACCTGCGGCCTCGTCCCGGGCATAGACCGGCTCGCAAAGCTCGATCTGCAGCTGACGCTGTCGGTGTCGCTGCACGCGCCGGACGACGAGACGCGATCCTCGCTCATGCCCGTCGACCGCCGCTGGAACATCGCCGAGCTGACGGACGCCTGCGTCAGATACTTTGAAAAGACGGGGCGGCGCATCAGCTTCGAATACGCGCTCATTCGCGGGGTCAACGACTCCGACGCGCAGGCGGACAGGCTCGCCGCGCTGATGAGAAAAGTACGCGGACACGTCAACCTGATCCCTCTCAACGAGGTCGACGGCAGCCCGCTCAAGCCCGGGGATGCAAAGCGCTTCGCCTCCACGCTCAAGGAGCGAGGCGTGAACGTGACGGTCCGCCGGAGGCTCGGCGCGGATATAGACGCCGCGTGCGGGCAGCTTCGAAAACGGAGAATGAAGGAGACGCAATGAGATTTTGGGGTCTTAGCGACAAGGGCTCCGTGCGTCAGGAAAATCAGGACGCCATCCTTGCCGAAAGCTATATTGCCGAATCCGGGATAGAGACGGCCATCCTCGTCGTATGCGACGGGATGGGAGGCGCGAACGCAGGCGGACTTGCCGCCGCGATAGCCTCCGAGACGTTCGTCAAGTATCTCAAGCCCGGTCTCGATCAGGAGATACCGCTCCGCACCCTGCTGACGCGCTGCGCGCTGCTGGCAAACGAGGCCGTGTATGAAAAGGGGCGCTCGTCGGCTGAATTCCGCGGCATGGGGACGACGCTCGTCGCCGCCGTCGGCAACGGGGAGCACATGACCGTCGTCAACATAGGCGACAGCCGCTGCTACCTCGTCCGTGAAAGCGAGATAATCCGCGTCACGACCGACCACTCGCTCGTCGAGGAGATGGTCGAGCGCGGCGAGATAATGCGCGAGGAGGCGTGGCGCCATCCCGGCAAGAACTACATCACCCGCGCCCTGGGGACGGACCGCTCCGCCAGATGCGACGTATTTGAGGTCGATATGCGGGAAGGGGAGTTCCTCCTTCTCTGCACGGACGGCCTGACGAACATCGTCAACCCGCAGGAGATACTTTTCGAGCTCTTTTACGGCGGCGAGACCGAGACGGCGGCCGACCGCATGCTGGAGATAGCGATGTCCCGCGGCGCTCCCGACAACGTCAGCCTCATCCTCTTCGGGAAATAGCCGCTCTTGAACTTAAAGGAAAAACATGGTAGACTGGACCCGGCTTTTTCGGGCCGTCTGATACGCAAAGCCCGCCGCAGGCGCGCGGGCGAACGGAGGACAGCGTATGGACAATGATAAATATATAGGACGCCTGCTCGACGGCCGATACGAGATCAAGGAATGCATCGGCGTCGGCGGAATGGCGGTCGTTTATAAAGCTCTCGACCACCGCCTGAACAGATACGTCGCAGTCAAGCTCCTCAAGGACGAGATGGCGGTCGACGAGGACTTCAGGCGCCGCTTCCACACGGAATCGCAGGCGGTCGCCATGCTCTCGCACGCGAACATAGTCGCCGTGTACGACGTGTCGCGCTCGGCTGACATGGAGTATATCGTCATGGAGCTCATCGAGGGCATCACGCTCAAGCAGTATATGCAAAAGCGAGGCGCGCTCTCGTGGAAGGAGACGCTGCATTTCGCCACGCAGATAACCAAGGCCCTCTCCCACGCTCACAGCCGCGGCATCATCCACCGGGACATAAAGCCCCATAATATCATGATACTGCGCGACAGCAGCGTAAAGGTCGCGGATTTCGGCATCGCCCGTGTCTCCACGACCCAGAACACGCTCACGCGCGAGACGCTCGGCAGCGTGCACTACATCTCTCCCGAGCAGGCCAAGGGCGGCCACGTCGACGCGAGGACGGACATCTACTCCCTCGGCGTGGTCATGTACGAGATGCTGACGGGGCGCCTGCCCTTCGAGGGCGACAGCGCCGTCTCCGTCGCGATACAGCACATAAGCTCCATCCCGCTCTCTCCGCGGGAGATCAATCCCGATATCCCGGTCGGGCTCGAAAACATAACCATGCGAGCCATGAATCCGGATCTCGAAAAGCGATACAGGTCCGCCGACGAGCTGCTGGCTGACCTTGAGAAGTTCCGCAAGGAGCCCTCGACGGAATTCGAGTACAATGAACTCACCTTCACAGCGCCCGGCCTCGAGCCGGAGCCGGAGCCCGAACCGAAGACCCGCGGGTCGTCCCTGCCGAAGGCCTCCCGCGCCGGCGAGATGGACGCCGAGGATTATGCGGCGAGCTCCCGCCGTGCGCGCAGAGTCGCGACGCTGACCGGGATATTCTGCGTTATCGTCTTTATCATCATCCTGCTGCTCTTCCTGAAAACATACCTCTTCAACGATATGTTCACCCCCGCCGAGGACATCAGGGTCCCGCGCTTCGTGGGCCTGAAATATGAGGAAGTGCTCCTCAATCCGACTTATACGGACTATTTCAGATTCGAGCCGACCTACCGCGCCAGCGACGACGTCGCCGAGGGCTATATAATCTCCCAGAAACCCGAGGAGGGCGACCTCGTCAAGAAGAATTCCGACGGCTACCGCGTCAAGGTCGAGGTCTCGACCGGCTCGAACGTCGTCGTGCTCGACGACCTTACGAACAAGTACTATAAGCAGGTCGTCATCGACCTTCAGAAGCTCGATCTCGTCTGTGAGATAGAATCCGTCGAGTCCGAGACCGTGACGGAGGATTATATCATCAGCACCATGCCCGCCGCGGGCGAGACGCTCTATCCGGGCGACACCGTCTTCCTGACGGTCAGCGCCGGGCCGGAGATAAGATACGTCAATATGCCCTGGCTCGTCGGGACGACGCGGCAATATGCCGAGCGCGTCATCGACAGCATGAATCTGACCCTCGGAAGCGTCCGTGTCGCGGCGAGCGAAGCGCCCGAGGGCGAGGTAATATACCAGAGCGTGGATCCCTATTCCTATATCCCGGAGAGAACGAAGGTCAATCTGACCGTTTCGGACGGCTCCAAGACGCCGACGCCGACCCCGACGCCCGAACCGACCCCGACGCCCACCCCGACGCCGGAGGAGACGCCGGAGCCTACGCCCGAGACGACCCCGGATCAGGGCGGCGAGAGCACGCCCGAGCCCACGCCCGACGGCGGGGGAGAGGAACCCGGTCCGGAGCAGCCTCCGGAGGACGGAGACGGCGATGCCTGAGGGCGTCATAGTCAAATCCATAAGCAGCCGCTACTCGGTCAAGACGGACGACGGCATAGTCGTCTGCGGCGCGAGGGGCAGGCTGAAGCTGGATAAAAAGGCCCCGCTCGTGGGCGACAGCGTGGAGATAAGCCTGCTCGCTCCCGCCGAGGGGATGATCGAGTCCGTCGCGCCGCGCCGTAACTCGTTCATACGCCCCTCGGTCGCGAACGTGGACGCGCTCGTCATGGTGTGCGCGGACGTCAATCCCGTGACGGACCCGTTCCTCATCGACAGGATCGCCGCCATAGCCGAGCTCAAGGACTGCGAGCCCGTGGTCGTCGTAAACAAGACCGACCTGAAGCGCAGCGACCGCCTCTTCGGCATCTACTCCGGGGCGGGCTTCACGACTATCCGCACCAGCGCCGCGACAGGCGAAGGGGTGGAGGAGCTGCGCGCGGCGCTCCGAGGCAAAATAAGCGTGTTCACGGGAAACTCCGGCGTCGGGAAGTCGAGCCTTCTCAACGCGCTCGATCCCGGCTTCGCCGCGGCGACGGGCGAGGTCAGCGAAAAGCTCGGCCGCGGACGCCACAAGACCCGCCACGTCGAGCTGTATATGCTCGAAGAAGACACCATGATCATCGATACCCCGGGCTTCTCGTCGTTTGACGCGGAGGAGGGCATACTCCGGAAAACGGACCTGCAGTATGCCTTCCGCGAATTTGCGCCGTATCTGGGAAACTGCCGCTTCAACGACTGCGCCCACGTAAAGGACGAAGGCTGCAGCGTGCTTGCCGCGCTCGCCGAGGGAAAGATAGCTCCGGAAAGGCACGCGAGCTACGTCCGCCTCTATGAGCAGGCGGCGGCCGTGCCGGAATGGGAGCTCAAAGACTGAGAGAAAGAGGGAATTTATGGCCAGAGATCTGACTCAGGGCAAGCCGCTCAAGGGCATACTGCTTTTCTCGCTGCCCAT
>JAEFAK010000207.1 GCA_016287555.1 Oscillospiraceae bacterium | reverse complement strand
GATGGGCTATTCCCTGGTGGATACCGCCAACGCCTACGTCAACGAGCGTGCGGTTGGCCGGGGCATGAAGGACAGTGGCGTCAAGCGGGAGGAGATCTTCCTCTCCACCAAGCTCTGGCCCAGCGAATATGAGAATGAGAACGCCGTGGACGAGACCCTGGAGCGCCTGGGCGTGGACTACGTGGATCTGCTCTACATCCATCAGCCCGCAGGCAACTGGCTGGCAGGCTACCGTCAGCTGGAAAAGGCGTATAAAGAAGGCAAAGCAAAGTCCATCGGCATTTCCAACTTTGAGGGCAAGTATATCGAGGAGCTGGAGACCAAATGGGAGATCGCGCCGCAGTTCATTCAGGTGGAGGCGCATCCTTACTTCACCCAGACGGAGCTTCGCAGGACCCTGGACAATTACGGCATCAAGCTCATGAGCTGGTACCCTCTGGGTCACGGCGACAAGTCCCTCCGGAATGAGCCGGTGTTCGCGGAGCTGGGCAAAAAGTACGGCAAGACCCCGGCGCAGGTCATCCTCCGCTGGCATACGCAGATGGGCTTCGCGGTCATCCCCGGCAGCCGCAACGTGGACCACATCCGGGATAACCTGGATATCTTGGACTTTGCGCTCACCGACGCAGAGATGGCAGAGATCGCAAAGCTGGATAAGGGCGTTCGCTACTACCACCGCACCGATGAACAGCTTGCGCAGTTTGCCGCCTGGCATCCGCAGTTCGAAAAGAAATAAGAACGATCCGCTTGTCGAGAGGAAGGCCGCGCTTTTCCCCGCACGATCGTAAAACAGGCTCGGACAGCCGAAAAAAGCTCCGGAGTTACTCGATCCGTATCTCCGGAGCTTTTTTGCTGCCCGGGCGGGATCCGGAGAAGGCATCATCCTGCCCGGAACGGGACAAATACTTGAATGTTCGGCGATAGTAAGTTAAAATGAATACAATGAATACGATCCGGCAACGAAGATCGGGAGGATGCACATGGGCGACAGATCGAAGATCATATTCGGCAACGCGGTCTCCGCCGGAGACCGCAAAAAAGCCGTGCGCTCCAAGGCAAAATTCGCGCGGAAGTACGGCGACGATACGGGCGCGGACTATCCGGTGAAGCTCGTCGAGAACCGCGTGCTGTTCCCGCTGCTCGGCGTGCGCGACGTGCGCGTCGGCGAGGGGACGGGAGACGTCCCGTTCGACGGGGAAAAGGGCCTCATAGTCGGCAACATACGCATGGGCTTCGGGCACTACCGCATCTCCGTCGCCATGGCCTCCGCCGCCCGCGCGCTGGGGTACGAGCCGTACTGGATGGACCTCAACTCCTTCCCGGAGACGACCTGCACGAAGGTCATCGGCGCGCAGAACGACCTCTACTCGATGGGCTCGCGCCTGTCGCAGAAGTCCCGTCTGTTCAACAAGTTTTTCTGGGAGCCCATGAACTACGAGGGCTTCCGCAAGCTCAGCTACAACGCCGCCGACCAGAAAAATGCCGAGCTCATGGCGGAGGTCTTCCGCAACGTGCCAAAGGACATCCCCGTCATAGGGACCCACGTCTGGCCCGCGCAGGCGGCGCTGCACGCGGGCATGAAATACGTCGTCAACGCCATTCCGGACAACTGGCCCATGGCGCTGCACCTGGCCGAGGGGAGCGTACATACGATCCAGACGCGCCAGTCCTATATGGGCTACCGCATACTCAACGGCATGCAGGGCAAAAAGGTCCTGCGCCCGATGCCGCCGGAGAGCCTCGTCTATACGGGGCACTACGTAGACCATGAGCTGACCGCCAATATCGAGGCGGACTGCGGGGCCCGTCTCCGCCGCAAAAAAGCCGGCGAGCCGCTCCGCTTCCTGCTGACGATAGGCGGCGCCGGCGCGCAGAAGGAGATATTCGCCGCGATCCTCAGGCACCTGCTCCCCGCCGTGAAAAGCGGCAAGGCGGCCGTGTACGTCAACGTCGGAGACTACAAAAACGTCTGGGACTACCTCGCGGGAGCCGTCCCCGGCCTCGCGGAGGTCACGACGACCCACTTCGGCGACTGGGAGGATACCCGCGCCTTCGCCGGGGGCGCCCTGACGGAGTACGTCAATGGCGTGCACGTCTTCTGGCACGAGAACATCTTCGAGGCGGTCTATTCGACGAACCTGCTCATGCGCTCGTGCGACGTGCTCGTCACGAAGCCGAGCGAGCTCGCGTTCTACCCCGTGCCGAAGCTCTTTATAAAGCGCATCGGCGGGCACGAAAAATGGGGCGCGATACACTCCGCCGAGATGGGCGACGGGACGCTCGAATGCGCGGATATCCCGCATACGCTGCAGATGCTCGACATCTTCATGCAGGAAGAGGAGCTGCTCGCCGGCATGTGCGGCGCGATCATCGAAAACAAGGCCCGCGGCCTCTATGACGGCGCGTACAACGCCGTAAAGCTCGCCATGGGGCTGAAAACGGATAAAGGAGAATAGGACATGGAATTCGTTCCCAGAAAACAGATCACCAACAAGCTGCTTTGGGTCTTCGCGATAGGGCAGTTCGGCTGGAGCCTGCTCTCGGGCGTGATCTCCACGTGGCTGGTGCATCTCTACACGGGCGTGCACGCCGCGGGCGACACCAACGGCATCTTCGGGCAGTTCATAACCCAGACACCGATCATCGCCTCCATAACGCTTTTCGGCCTCATAACCGCCGTCGGCCGCATATTCGACGCCGTGACCGACCCGCTGGTCGCGAGCTGGTCCGACCGCGCGGCCTTCAAGGGCGGCAGGCGCATCCCCTTCATGCGCGCCGCGGCCATCCCCTTCGCGGTCATAACGGTCGCGGTCTTCGTGCTGCCGCAGACGGCCTCCGTCGGCGCCAACAACACGATGATGTTCGTCCTGCTGATGCTCTTTTATCTGCTGATGACGATCTACTGCACGCCCTACAACGCGCTCATCGCCGAGCTGGGCGACACGCAGCAGCACCGCATCAACGTCTCGACCTTCATCTCGTTCACGTACATCGCGGGCTTCTCGCTGGCGACGCTCGTCCCCTCGCTGGCGGGCTTCCTGCAGGGCTTCGCGGGCAGCCAGGAAAACTCCCTGCGCATCGCGATAGGCATCATGTGCGCCATAGCGGCGATAGCCATGATGATCCCCGCCATAGCCATAAAGGAGCGTGACTACATCGAGGGCAAGCCCGTCAAGTCCCCGGT
>JAEFAK010000206.1 GCA_016287555.1 Oscillospiraceae bacterium | reverse complement strand
ACGGCGGCGCGGGCGCGAGCAAACTTGCCCAGGCAGGCGGGCTCGCCGCGCTGGGTGAAGCTGCCGGACATGACGCACACGACGGCGCAGTCCTCCCCCAAGACCGACCGCGTCCGGCGGATATGCTCCGCATGGCCGTTCGTGAAGGGGTCGTATTCGGCTGCGATACCGATGATCTTTATCTGACTCACCTTTTCCGATGTTTTTTGCAAAAATATGTTGTCCTTTTCGAAAAAAAGGTATACTATTTTTATATTATGATTTTACAATCGTTCCCTGCGATATGCAAGAGCGTTTTCCGCCGCTCCCGCCCGTCCGGGGATAAGAAAGGAACACAGCATATGAAGATCTTGGTCATCAACGCAGGCAGCTCCTCCCTGAAGTATCAGCTTTTCGACATGGACACCGAGACCGTCATCGCCAAGGGCGTATGCGAGCGCATCGGCGCCGACGGAAGCGTCCTCACCCACAAGGCGAACGGCGAGAGCTTCGTCTATGAGGAGCCCATGAAAAACCACGTCGACGCCATCGCCCTCGTTTTCAAGGCCCTCACGGCCGAAAAGGGCGGCGTCATCAAACATATGGACGAGATCGACGCCGTCGGCCACAGGGTCCTCCACGGCGGCGAGAAGCTCTTCGACTCCATGCTCGTCACCCCCGAGGTCGAGGCCGCCATCGAGGAGAACATCCCCCTCGGCCCGCTGCACAATCCCGCCAATCTCGCCGGCATCCGCGCCTGCCGCGACATGATGCCCGGCAAGCCGCAGGTCGCCGTCTTCGATACGGGCTTCCACCACACCATGCCCCCGAAGGCCTACATCTACGCCCTGCCCTACGAGTACTACACCAAGCACGCCGCGCGCCGCTACGGCTTCCACGGCACCTCCCACAGATACGTCTCCGGCGAGGCCGCGAAGCTCCTCGGCCGCGAGAACGATCCGGAGCTGCGCATCGTGACCTGCCACCTCGGCAACGGCTCCTCCTTCGCGGCCGTCAAGGGCGGCAAGTGCGTCGATACCTCGATGGGCATCACGCCTCTCGAGGGCATCCCCATGGGCACCCGCTCCGGCTCGATAGACCCGGCTCTTCTTGAGTACATCATGGGTCTTGAAAACCTCGACATCCACCAGATGCTCAACGTCCTCAACAAGAAGTCCGGCATGCTGGGCATCTCCGGCATCTCCAGCGACTTCCGCGACCTCTGGGCCGCCAAGGACGCGGGCAGCGAAAGAGCCGCGCTCGCGCTCGACATCTTCTGCTATGACGGAGCCAAGCTCGTCGCCTCCTACGCCGCCGCCATGGGCGGTTGCGACGCCATCGTCTTTACCGCGGGCGTCGGCGAGAACGACAACCGCGCCCGCGCCGGCATCTGCTCCTACCTCGAGTTCATGGGCATCAAGCTCGACCTCGCGAAGAACGACGTCCGCGGAACGGTCGACCTCTCCGCGCCGGACAGCAAGGTCAAGATCCTCTGCATCCCGACCAACGAGGAACTCGTCATCGCGCGCGACACCAAGGCCCTCATCTGAACCCTGCATGACCTCAGGCGGGCTCCCGGAACTCCCGGGGGCCCGCTTTTTTTGCGAAATACGCGAAAACGGGGCTTTTTCATTAAATAAAAAGCTCCAAATCCTGTTGACAAGGGAATTTGCGGATGCTATAATGTCAAGGCCGCTTTGAAAGGGTCAATAAAAGAAGGCTCCGCCTCACCCGGGATAGCGAGACTGAAAAAGGACGGTGCACACATTGCTGCACGCAATCATCGAGACCGGCGGTAAGCAGTACCGCGTCGGAGAGGGCGACATCCTCTTCATCGAAAAGCTCAACGTCAACGACGGCGACGAAGTCGTTTTTGACAAGGTCCTGGCAGTTATCGGCGACGAGAGCTCCAGGTTCGGAACGCCCGTCGTTGAAGGCGCCTCCGTCAAGGCCAAGGTCATCAAGAACGGCAAGGGCAAGAAGATCCGCGTTTTCCATTACAAGGCCAAGAAGAACGAGAGAACCCGTCAGGGCCACAGACAGCCCTACACGCAGGTCCAGATCGACTCCATAGTCGGCTGACCCGTCGCTATTAAGAAATCGGAGGTGTAACACCATGGCACATAAAAAGGGAATGGGCTCCACCAAGAACGGCCGCGAAAGCAAGTCCAAGCGTCTCGGCGCCAAGCGCGCTGACGGTCAGTTCGTACTCGCGGGCAATATCCTCTACACGCAGCGCGGGACCAAGATCCACCCCGGCACCAACGTCGGCCGCGCCAGCAACGACTTCCTGTTCGCTCTGAAGAACGGCGTCGTCCGCTACGAGCGTCTCGGCAGAGACCGCAAGCAGGTTTCCGTTTACGAAACGGACGCTGAGTAAAGAAAAAAGCCCGACCTGATCGTCGGGCTTTTACTTTTAGTGGCCTCAGAGCAAATCGCCTTGCGAGGCAATTTGTTCCGAGCGTTGTCAAAATGAGGTTTACCTATGTTTGTAGATAAAGCTACGATAACCGTCGTCGCCGGCAGCGGCGGCAACGGAGCTGTCGCGTTCCACAGGGAAAAGTATATCGCGGCGGGCGGCCCCGACGGCGGAGACGGCGGGCGCGGCGGCAACATTGTCCTGCAGGCCGATCCCAACATGTCGACTCTGATGGACTTCCGCTACAAGCGCAAATACACCGCCTCAAACGGCATGGACGGGCAGGGCGCGCTCAAATCCGGCAAGGACGGCGCGGATCTCGTCATCCGCGTGCCGCTCGGGACGATAGTGCGCGATCCGGAGTCGGGCGGCATCATCAAGGACATATCCGACAGCGAGCCCTTCATTCTCGCCAAGGGCGGACGCGGCGGATGGGGAAACAAGCATTTCGCCACGCCGACGAGGCAGGCGCCCCGCTTTGCCAAGCCCGGCGCGCCCGGGCAGAGGCGCGAGGTCGTCCTTGAGCTCAAGCTGCTCGCGGACGTCGGCCTTGCTGGCTTCCCAAACGTCGGAAAGTCCACGCTGCTCTCCGTCATGTCCCGCGCGAGGCCGAAGATCGCGAACTACCACTTCACGACCCTCTACCCTAACCTCGGCGTCGTCTACGCGGGCGAGGGCTCGTCCTTCGTCATGGCGGACATCCCCGGCCTCATAGAAGGCGCGGGCGACGGCGCGGGGCTCGGCTTCGACTTTCTGCGCCATATCGAGCGCTGCCGCCTCATCGTCCACGTCATTGACGCCTCCGGCAGCGAGGGGCGCGATCCCGTC
>JAEFAK010000205.1 GCA_016287555.1 Oscillospiraceae bacterium | reverse complement strand
AATATTCAGTTTTAACCGCGCCTATTATATAGCGTTGATTCAGGGAATGTCAACATATATCGGCATTTTGGAAGCATTGACGAATCGGGGTTTTCATTCGGGGTCAGATTAGGCTAAAACGCTTCTCTCCGGGGCCGCGGAAATGCTCCGCGGCCCCGGATTATTCAGCGAAAGATCACTATTTGCCTCTGTTTAGATCGAGCGTCGCCGCAGCGACGAGCGCGGAGACGGGGCTCGGATCGTCCCTCGAGCAGGAGCAGCCCGCGTCCGTAAAGCGCATGGCGTTGGGGACCTCGTCCGTCATCGGTATCCACTCGGGCTGCGCCTCGCCGTCATTGTCGGCGCAGTTGGGGTCTCCCGTCTTGATAAACGAGGTCAGATAGTTGCACATCTGCCGCGAAAGATCGTAGTGGAATCCCTTAAAGGCGCGCCAGCACTTTGCAAGAGTCTCAAACCAGAACCAGAGGTCGCTCGAATGGAAAGCGCCGGGATCGTCCCAGCCGGGGATGGAAGGATCGAAAACGCCGTAATAGAGCGGTTCGTTTATCCCAAGCTCGCGTCTGCGGGCTGCGAAGGCGCGTATCGCAGTCTCCCATATGCAGACCTCGGAAGCCTTGTTCGCCTCGGCGATATCCGGCGTCTTCCCCCCGGCAAAGCCGCACAGGCGCATGAGCTCATCCGACCTCTCCCCTACGCATTTTTCGGCCAGAGCGCGGAACTCGTCCGCATCCTTCGCTCCGCTGCCCTTGAACAACTCAGTAGAAGTATGAAGCATGATGAGGGGCATGCGGTGATACTTGCCGTTCATTATATTGTGCATCTGATAACCCTGCTGGAAAACACCGTCAGGGCTCGTGGCAAAGGAGCCTGCGAAAGCTTCGCATTTATCCCGGACGTACACGGCGTCAAGGGCGCGCGCCTCAGCGAGAGTCTTTACTCCGAGGAATTCGAAGAATCTCTCGCCCTGCTTTTCAAGCTCGGAAAACGGCCTCGTCGACGTGATGGGGATGGGATATACGCTTGCGGCGTATCCGGAGAAAATGACAGCTTTTTTGAAAAGGCCCTCTGTCATGGGGCTGGTGAGCTGAGCGCAGACGCTGCCTCCGCCGGCCGACTGGCCGCCTATGGTGATATTGTCGGGGTCGCCTCCGAAGGCCGCGATGTTCCTTCTGGCCCAGAGAATGCCGGCGCGCTGGTCAAGATGGCCGAAATTCGAAGGAGCGTCAGGCTGGGACGCGGTCAGTTCCGGATGCGCGAGAAAGCCGAATACATTTAGCCTGTAGTTGACTGTCACGACGACAACGCCGCGGCGGGCGATGCGCTCGCCGTCAAATTCCATTTCGGCGGTATTGCCCTCACGCAGGCCGCCGCCGAAGAACCAGACGAATACAGGAAGCTTCTCTTCGGCAGTCTTGGCCGGAGTCCAGACGTTGAGATAGAGGCAGTCCTCGCTCATAGGTATCGACGGATCGACATTCCATTCGCGGGAATAGATATTGTTCGTATCGAGGCCGGGGACGTGCTGCATGGAGATCGGCTTGAACCTGCTGCAGTCGAGCTCGCCCTCCCAGGGGACGACGGGCTGCGGGGCTCTCCACCTGTTCTCGCCGACGGGAGGCGCGGCGAACGGGATCCCCTTGAAGGCGGTGATGCGCGGGTCTGCGGCGGGTATGCCGATTATTCGGCCTCCCTCGACGGTCGCTTTTCTTATCATGATCTGCTCGCTCCCTTTCTTTTTTTATTAATAATATGATACTCCTTCTTTCGCCGTTTGCAAAGTCCTTCTGACGCGCGTGTGCTCTTCCCAGCAAAAAATACCACCGGCGCTTTGTATATTTTGGGGAGCTTTCCAAACAATAAAGCCGTTCCAATTCGTCAGATAAAGGAGATCGAAATATGAAAAGCAACCGGAATCGTTCGCCGCATCGACGACCTCGGGAGAGTCGTCATCCCGAAGGAGATAAGGCGAACCCTCCGCATCCGCGACGGCGACCCGCTTGAGATATACACCGAGAAGGACGGCGAGGTCATCTTCAAGAAATACTCTCCCATGGGCGGGCTTTCGGAATACGCGTCGCAGATATGCGACTCGATGAGCAAGACTACCAACTGTCCGGCCGCGATCACGGACAGAGACAGCGTCATCTCCGTATGCGGGGCGCCGAGGCGCGAGCTGGCCGAAAAGCGCATAAGCGGCGAGCTTGAACAGCTCATGGAATGCAGGCAGCTGTACATGCGTAAGCCGGCCGAGCGCGCCGTACCCGTAGTCGACGGCGAGAACAGCTACTCCATCGCCGTCGCCTGCCCCATCATTTCCGAAGGCGACGTTATGGGATGCGTCGTTTTTCTCTCGTCGGAAGGCGCAAATCCCCCCGGCGAAACGGAGTGCAAGCTCGCCACCATGGCCTCGAAATATCTCGGCAAGCAGATGGAGAACTGAATTTCAAAAAGGCGATAGTCTGAAAACTATCGCCTTTTGTCGCGCCTGCGGGCTATTTGTGCGTTTTTCAATAAACTATTTAAGTTTTTTAGTCAATTTATCAAAATTTCTTCTTGAATTTCCATGCCGTTTATGCTAAACTACATCTCGTAAAAGCTTATCGTAAAGCTATATCTGTAACTTTTTACCTGTTTGGAGGATATTCAGTTATGGCAGAAAAAAGAGAAAAAGCATTGAAGGCCATTAAGGTCCTTCGTATAGTTATGATCGTCCTCATGCTCCTGACTCTGGCGACATGGCTTCTCCCGTACTTCACTTATCCCTGGGCCAACTACATAAAGAAGGGTGTCAAGGATACCACCTCTCTCTTTGGCTATATGCTGATGCCGACGAACTTCCTTCAGATGGAAAAGGTCTATGACGCGAAGTTCCTCAATATGGGCGATATCCGCGTCCTGCTGATCATGTTCTTCTCCGCCGTGTTCGGCATCCTCGTCTGCTGGAAAAAGAAGAGCATCTGGGTCAACCTCTTCCCCCTGATCTTCAGCATCTACGGGCTTATCGGCTACTATACCAATAAGTTCATGCTCCTCGGCAATCATCCCCTGCCCCGCATCCTTGCGACCGTCTTCATGGTCCTTCTCTTCATCGTCTGCGTCGTTACGATCATCTTCAACATCATCGAGATCAAGAACCGCGACGAAGATTATTATCTGCCGCAATCCGAATTTTAGATCGTTCAGACAGATACTGCACCCGGGCCGGATCGGTCCGGGTGCTTTTTTTACACTCACCA
>JAEFAK010000204.1 GCA_016287555.1 Oscillospiraceae bacterium | reverse complement strand
CGGCGAGATTATCTTCTTCAACGCGCGCCGCTTCCTGCTCTACGCGCTGCTGAACGGACGCATCGTCTGCGGCTTCGTCGAGATCCCCGCGAGATGACCGAAAAAGCAAAAGAGACCCAGAAGCCTTGTGTTTCCGGGTCTCTTGCCGTATTATAGAAAAAAACGGCGCGTCGGCGCCGCCGCGGGGCGTCCCTCGGTCTTTCCGATCTTTCATTTCGGGACGGTGCAGCATGTTTATTCGCAACGGGATCAAGTCGAATCTGCGGGAGCGGGGCCGGACGGCGCTGTTCTCGCTTTTGATCGTTTTCCTGACGGTCGCCATGATCCTCTCGCTCAGCGTGCTGCTCTACTGCAATTCCGTCATGAGAGCCTGCGACGCGGCCTACCGCTCCATAGCTCTGATAGAGTACATGGGCGTCGATTACCCCGACGAGGACGAGCCCGACCCCGCCGCGCGCGCGGCGGCCGCGGAGCTGACGGACGAGGCCGTCCTCTCCGTTCCGGGCGTCACGGCATGGACTCGCGGCAACGTCTCCGCCGCGGCCGCCGAGGGATCCGACCGCTACTACGGCGCCTCGCCCTACGCCGGCCGCTCCGTCGTAGTCGTCAGCCGCGTCTCCAGCCCCGTCTACCAGTACGCCGACGTCGACGAAAACGGCGAGTACGTCCTCACGGAGCGCTCGTCGGTCTATAATATCTGCTTTCTGAAGTCCGCGATCTACTCCCGCAACGCGAGGGAGGAGACCCTCATAGACCTGCTCGCGGGCGACGTCGGCTTCGAGCCCGAGCAGGGAAAGAGCTACGTCCTAAACGGCGAGTTTCTGGACGTCTCCGGCAGCGCGATGCGCGTCGGCGCCTACCCGATGAACGGCCTGAAGATCTTCCGCGTCGAGTCCTTCCTCGACTCGGACGAGGCGCCTTTTGCCGAATATACGGACGCGGACTCGATCCCGGAGGTCTTCCTCGAAGCGGCGGACGCCTACCGCGCCATGAACAACTACGTTCGCGTCATCCCCTGCCGCGACATCAGCGACGTATACCTCTTCCATCAGAACGAGCTGCAGCTGACCTCGGGCGCTATGCCCGATCCCGGGACTCCGGGGGCCTGCGTCGTCAGCTCCGATCTGGCGTCGGACCTCGGGCTTGCCCCGGGCGACGAATTCACGATGGAGGACCTCAACACGAGCGAAAACGACCGCTACGATCTCTCGCGCACCGGCGTAACGAGGACCTATACGCTCAGCGGCGTCGTCTCCGAGTCCTACGACCGCTCCGGCTGCGTCTGGGTCATCGCGGATAACGCCGACGCGCCGCTCTTCGGCTATCTGCTCGGGACGGTATCGCTGCGCAACGAGAGCGCGGAGGAGGCCGTCGAGGCGCTCGAGGCGCTCGTCCCGCAGCAGGTGCGCGTGACGCTGTACGATCAAGGCTACGGCAGCGCCGTGCAGCCATTCCGCGAGGTCAAAAAGACGGCCGTCAACGTCCTCATCGTCTGCTCGGCGGGCGTCGCGGCGGTCCTGCTGCTGTTCGCGTTCCTGTTCGTCGGCAGGCAGAGCGACACCGTGAAGATCATGGTCTCGCTCGGCACGTCGGCCCGCAAGACGGCCCTCTGGTTCCTCTCGGGCGCGCTGCTCATCTGCGGAGCCTCCGCCGTTATCGGAGCCGCGATAGGCGCGGCGCTGCGCCCGGTCGTGCTGCGGAAGATAGCCGAGACCGTCGCCGCCGCGAGGGCGGGAGACGGCTTCATATGGTACAGCGAGACGTCGCTCGGCGTCGTCAAGCAGACGTCCTTCGATCCGCAGGTCCCGCTCTGGCCGGCGATCCCGGCCGCGCTGGGTATAGTCCTGCTGGCGCTCGCGTTCTGCCTGCTGTTTCTCCGGCTCGCCCGCCGCAGCGGGACGCGCAGGCGTGGCAGGAGCCGCGTCCGCGTGCCGCATGGGGAGACCTCCTCCCGCGGCCGCGGCGGACTGCGCTTCGCGCTTATATCGATACGCCGCGGCGGACTGCGGTCGCTGGTCGTGCCGCTGGTCTCCCTCGTGCTGACCGTGACCGTCCTCTTCCTCGGCGGCGTATACCAGAAATGGCAGAACGAGCTCGACGACGCGCTTGAAACGTCGCGCATCGATGGCATGGTCGTCAGCCTCAACGGGCGCTACTATTCGGGTCTGTCGCTCTCCGTCAGCGCCGTGCGGTCGCTGTTCGAGGTGGAGGGCGTGGAGGACGTGGCCGTGTCCTTCGGCTACCACTACTGGCTGCCGGAGGATGAGCCGGACTTCAATCCTGGCGCGACCGGCCGCGAGCGCCGGCGCGACTGGATCTCCATTCAGCCGGAGATGGTCGCGCTTAACTCGCTGACGGCGGCGAAGGAATTTTACTACTCCGACCCGGACGTCACTTGGCTCGACGGCTGGGACGAGAGCATGCTTGCGGACACGCGGTACACCCCGCTGCTCCTGCGCAGCACGTATAACGCGGAGCCTAAGTGCATCCCCGCCGTCCTGAGCACGGCCTTCATGGAGGAGCACGGTCTGGCTCTCGGCGATGTATTCTTCTGTATGGTGCTCTACGAGAGCATCGACAACTACCCGATGGAGATACCCGTGAACCTCTACGCCGTGGGCAGCTATGTCCAGCGCGAGGGCCGGGCGAACATCTACGTCCCGCTCATATGCCACGCTCCGGCGGAGCTGCTGACGGGCGGCGAAGCGCCCGCGAGCATAGGCGAAAAGCAGTTTGAGCGTCTCTCCGCCATGCTCACATTCCGCACTTGTCGGTTCCGTCTGAGCTCCGCGCGGGAGCTCGACGCGGTCCGCGAGCGACTGCGGGAGCAGGGCTTCAGCGCCGTCGGGCGCATGTCCGTCATCCGAACGACCGTCCTTCTGCGGGACGCGGCATTTCTGAGATTCACCGAGAGCATGGAGCGCAATATCGCCATGGGCAGGGTGCTGTCTACGGCGATCTCGCTGATGATAGTGCTGCTGGGATTTATCATATCCTGGCTCATGACCTTCTCGCGGCGGCGCGAGTTCGCGCTGATGCGCGGCTTCGGCGCGCGGAAAGGGCGGGTCTTCGCCTCGTTCTTCCTCGAGCAGGCCATCCTCAGCCTTGCGGGCTGCCTCGTCGGCTGCCTTGTGCTCTTTTGGCTCTACGCGGGCGGAGCGGCCCAGCCTCTGGCCGCGGCGGCGTATCTCGTCTGCTATCTGCTGGGTCCGGCCGTGTCTATCCTGACGGTCGGCAAGACCGACCTCATGGAGCTTCTGACCGTCCGCGACT
>JAEFAK010000203.1 GCA_016287555.1 Oscillospiraceae bacterium | reverse complement strand
GCGGACGCCCCCTCGACCGTGCAAACAGGCTCCGGCGGCGCGGAGCCTCCGGAGCCAAGCGGTCATATCTTCTTTCTTCTCCTCGCGCTGCCTGATGCGCGCGTCCATCTCCTGCATTGGCCGGTAGTCCGGGGAGGCCGTCGACCCGCCCTGCATATTGGCGAGCATCTTGTCCATGACGCGCGCCAGCGTCTGGAGCTCCTCGTCCGTGACGCCCTCGAGCATGCGGTCGTCGAAGATGCCGGCGTTGCGTCTGTGGGTAAAGGCGACCTCGCGGCCCTTCTCCGTGACGGAGAGCATATTCCTGCGCAGGTTCGTCTCGTCGACGGTCTTGTCGATGAGGCCCTGCTTCTGCAGGCGCTTCGTGCTCAGCGCGACGGACGCGGCGGATACGCCGAGCCAGTCGGCAAGCTCCTTCTGCGTGCAGCCGGGGTGGTGGTTTACGTACGCGATGATCGGGAGCTGCCCCGCATAGAGGCCCGCGTCGGCCGCGAGCTTGCTCATCACCCCGCGGCGGACCATATAGGTCTTGTCCATCTTCCATGCCAGTTTACGCCTGATGTTGTCGTCGCCCAAGGGGAACATCTCCTTCATTAATGTTGGGACAGCGCGCTGCAGGAAATTGAAAACTTTTTTAATAATTAATATATAACTTATACAAATTTAATATATATGAGCCGCGGCGATTTGTCAACATTTAACTGCGCGCATTTTTTCCGGCCCGACGACGGCCTCTATCGTATGACCCGGCGGGCAGATGAAGAACTCGGAAAAGTCCCCGTCTGTCAGAGCCTGGAGCATCCTCCCGTCGCCCTCGTAAAAGTCGAGCGACCAGCCGCTCTCCTTCGCGAAGCGCTCGGCGACGGCGCGCTGCTCCTCGGTATCGACGACGCCGCCCGTTATATACCCGCAGGACTTATATTCCTTTTTCCATGCGCGCGACATCTCCATGAGATAGTCGGCGTTGTCCTCGCCGTATTTTTCTACGTACTCCTCGTAGAGCTTCTTTTCCCTGTCCTCGAAGAACGTGAACGAATTTTCTATCCAGCCCGCGTTGAGCCAGTAGGTCCCCTTCTTCTCGTTGAAGAGCCTGAGATAGCGCTCCTCCGAGCCGAGGAAGACGCCGATGCAGTCGTCCGTGCGCGGGACGGCGATGGGGATATCCCGCGCGGTTATGCCGCAGACGCCGTTGGAGCAGAGCCCGTAGCAGAGGACGATATAGTCCGGCTTCGGGATGATGCCCTTTTCTATCTCCCCGTATATCTTCTCCAGCGACTCCTCCAGATAGGCGTGCAGGAGCTTCGGGTCCTCGTGCAGGCCCTGCGGCTGCCAGGTAATGTCTATGATGTTGGGGCTGAGCGCGGCGCGGTAGCTGAGCTCGCGCCCGAAGACGCGGCAGGCGATGACGTGGATCCTCATTTCTTTTTCGCATCCTTTCGGTAGGGTCTTATAAGGCAGTTTTTCCCGAAGCCGATGAGATCGGCGCGGTGCGCGCGGCGCAGCGCCTCCTCGACGAGCTCGCGCTTTTCGGGCCTGTACCACTGCAGCAGCGCGCGCTGCATGTCCTTTTCGTGCTGCGAGCGAGGGACGTAGACCTTCGACATGTCGCGCGGGTCGAGCCCCGTGTAGTACATGCAGGTCGAGAGCGTCCCGGGCGTGGGGTAAAAGTCCTGCACCTGCTCCGGGCGCAGGTCGTGGGCGCGCAGGTACTCCGCGAGCTTCACCGCGTCCGCCAGCGTGCTGCCGGGGTGCGAGCTCATCAGATACGGGACGA
This sequence comes from Oscillospiraceae bacterium, assembly GCA_016287555.1. Lineage (GTDB taxonomy): Bacteria > Bacillota > Clostridia > Oscillospirales > Oscillospiraceae > RGIG7949. The sequence continues at coordinate 1,513 of JAEFAK010000203.1, read as the reverse complement.
GGAACTGCTTTTTCCCGTAGCGCTCGCTGAGCGAGGCGTATCTTGCCATGAACTTCTCGAAGACGGCGGCGGGCGGCTTGCCCATGCGCGTGAGCACGGCGTCGACGCAGTGCTCCGGGGCGACCTTGAGCTGCCCGGAAACGTGGTATCTGCACAGCTCCGCGAAAAACTCGCCGCTCTTGTCGCAGAGCATGTAGTCGAAGCGAATCCCGCTGCGGATAAAGACCTTTTTGACGCCGTTTATCTTCCGCAGGCGGCGCAGGAGAGCCAGGTAGTCCGACTCGTCCGCGTCGAGATTGGGGCACGGCTTCGGCCAGAGGCAGCCGCGCCCGCGGCACATCCCCTTTTCGAGCTGTTTTTTGCAGGACGGATGGCTGAAATTCGCCGTCGGGCCGCCCACGTCGTGGACGTAGCCCTTGAAAAGCGGGTGCTTCGTCATGCGCTCGACCTCGCGCACGACGGAATCGGCCGAGCGAGCGGTTACGGTCCTCCCCTGATGGAAGGCGAGCGAGCAGAAATTGCAGGCCCCGAAGCAGCCGCGGTTATGGATGACGGAAAAGCGCACCTCTTCTATGGCGGGCACGCCGCCGAGCGCGTCGTACATGGGGTGCGGCTCGCGCGTGAAGGGCAGCTCCGCGAGCGCGTCGAGCTCGGCGGTATCGAGCGGCGCGGCGGGCGGGTTGACGATGAGGTATCTGTCCCCGTGCGGCTGGACGACGGCGCGGCCGGAGACGGCGTCGTGCTCGTCGTACTCGGCCATGGCGGCGCGGGCGTAGGCGCGCTTATCCTCGCGCACCTCGCCGAGCGAGGGTATCGTCACGCTCTCGAAAGAGGTCTCCGGCGAGGGCGACATACGCGCCGTCCCGCGTATATCCCGCAGCTCGCCGACGGGCGTCCCCGCGCGCAGGGCTACGGCTATCTCGCGCGTTGCCCTCTCGCCCATGCCGTAGACGAGCAGGTCCGCCCCGGAATCGGAAAGCAGCGAGGCGCGCACCTTGTCCTCCCAGTAGTCGTAATGGGCGAAGCGGCGCAGCGAGGCCTCCAGCCCGCCGACGATGAGCGGCAGCCCGGGGAACGCCTCCCGCGCCCTGTTGCAGTAGACTATGCTCGCGCGGTCGGGGCGCAGCCCGGCCTTCCTGCCGGGGCTGTAGAAATCCTCGCCGCGCCGCTTTTTGGCGGCCGTGTAGTGCGCGACCATGGAATCGAGGTTGCCCGCGGAGACCATGACGCCGTATCGCGGCCTTCCCATGGCGCGGAAGGCCTCGGCGTCGTGCCAGTCGGGCTGGGCGAGGATGGCGGCGCGAAAGCCCATCTCCTCCAGTACGCGGCCTATGAGCGGCGTGCCGAAGGACGGGTGATCGACGTAGGCGTCGCCCGTCACGAGCAGAAAATCATAGTAGTACCAGCCGCGCTCGAGCATGTCCTCGCGGCTGACGGGCAGAAACTCCCCGTTCACGATATATCCATCCGCATCAGCCGCGGCTCCGGCGAGCCGGGAAGATCGGCGTACTCG
>JAEFAK010000202.1 GCA_016287555.1 Oscillospiraceae bacterium | reverse complement strand
CGGCTATTTTCACGGAGGTTATCGCAGTCCCTGGAAGAGAGGAGAGAAGGATACGGCGAAGGGAGTTGCCCAGCGTTGTACCATAGCCTCTCTCAAGGGGTCTGATGATATATTTCCCGTAGGACTCGTCGCCCGGGTTTTCAATGCATTCGATGCTCGGCTTTTCTATTTCTATCATAAATACCCTCCTTCAAATTGCACAGTCGTGCCAGATTCTCAGCTTACCAAATGAGGGCGTAGATTACTTGGAATAGAACTCGACGATGAGGTGCTCCTCGATGGGAAGGTCGATGTCTTCCTTCGTGGGGACGCCGACGACCTTCGCGACCAGGTTGTTGCGGTCAAAGTCGAGCCACTTCGGCGGCTGGCGGAAGCTGTTGGCCTCGATGCTGGATTTGATCTTCTCGATGCTCTTACTGGTCTCCTTGAGGGCAATGACCATGCCGGGCTTTACGAGGAAGGAGGGGATGTCGGTCTTATGGCCGTTGACGGTGAAGTGGCCGTGACGGACAAGCTGCCTCGCCTCGGGGCGGGACATCGCAAAACCGAGTCTGTACACCGTATTGTCAAGGCGGCTCTCGAGCAGGCTCAGAAGGTTCTCACCGGTCTGGCCCTTTTTCCTCTCGGCTATCTCGAAATAGGTGTGGAACTGGTTCTCGAGGATGCCGTAGTAGCGCTTCGCCTTCTGCTTCTCGCGCAGCTGCAGGCCGTACTCGGAGTTCTTGGAGCGGCCCTGGCCGTGCTGACCGGGGGCGTAGGCGCGGCGCTCGATGGCGCACTTCTCGGTATAGCATCTGTCGCCCTTCAGAAAGAGCTTCTGGCCCTCTCTGCGGCACAGACGGCAAACAGCATCTGTATATCTTGCCATGTGTTATTTCCTCCTTATCCGGACTAGACGCGGCGCCTTTTCGGCGGGCGGCATCCGTTGTGCGGGATGGGCGTGACGTCCTTGATCATCTCGACTTCCAGACCGGCGGTCTGGAGAGCGCGGATGGCGGCCTCTCTGCCGGAGCCGGGGCCCTTGACGTACACTTCGACGGTCTTGAGGCCATGCTCCATGGCGGCCTTGGCGGCCGTCTCGGCAGCGGTCTGCGCGGCGAACGGAGTCGACTTCCTGCTTCCGCGGAAGCCCATGCCGCCGGCGGAGGCCCAGGATATCGCGTTGCCCTGGAGGTCCGTGATGGTTACCATCGTGTTGTTGAAGCTGGAGCGGATATGCACCGCGCCCTTTTCAATGTTCTTACGCTCGCGGCGCTTTGCGCGCACTCTGGTCTTAGCGTTAGTCTTGGCTGCCATTTACATATCCCTCCCTTTACTTTTTCTTGCCCGCGATGGTCCTCTTCGGACCCTTGCGAGTGCGGGCGTTGGTCTTGCTGCGCTGGCCGCGGACGGGAAGACCCTTCCTGTGGCGCAGGCCGCGGTAGCTGCCTATCTCGGTGAGGCGCTTGATGTCCATCGCGACGCTTCTGCGAAGGTCGCCTTCGACGAGGTAGTGCTTGTCGATATAATCGCGAATGGCAGCTTCATCAGCTTCCGTGAGATCCTTTACGCGGGTATCCGGATTGATGCCGGTCTCCCTGAGAATGTCGGAAGCGGTCTTTCTGCCAATGCCGTAAACGTAAGTGAGACCAATCTCAACTCTTTTTTCCTTCGGCAGGTCTACGCCGGCAATACGTGCCATACTTGTCAATCAATCCTTTCGTCAATATGACCGGCGGAGATTTTCTCTTCTCCGCCTGACCGCATGTTCGCGGTCGGAATTAAGCTTCAGCCCTGTCTCTGTTTATGCTTGGGGTTTTCGCAGATAACCATAACTTTGCCCTTGCGCTTGATGACCTTGCACTTTTCGCACATGGGCTTAACAGAAGGTCTAACTTTCATCTGAAAATCCTCCTAATCTTATTTGCTGCGCCAGGTTATCCTGCCGCGCGACAGATCGTAGGGCGACATCTGCACTGTCACCTTGTCGCCGGGCAGGATCTTGATGAAGTTCATTCTGAGCTTGCCCGAAATATGGGCGAGAATGACGTGTCCGTTGCCTATGTCCACTTTGAACATCGTGTTGGGCAGCGATTCGACCACTCTGCCCTCGAGCTCAATCATATCTTCTTTTGCCAAACTTCTGTCCCTCCTTGCGACATGCGGCCGGCTTTATGCGCGGCCAGCGCCCTGATGATCTGCCTATCTGTCACTTCTTCGCCGAGTCCCGCGGCCGCCTGCGCGAATTGCTCCGGAGGCAGCAGCTCGATATGGCGAGGATTTTTCTTCTTCGGCGCGGCAATCTTCCTGCGCCTGCCGTCGGCCAGGAGAGCTCTCCCCTCCTCGTATCCGAGGACGAAATAGGCTCCGCCGGCCTCGCGGCCCGCTTTGGCTACCGCCAGACCGACCGGTCTCATACGAAACCGTCTCCTTCGATGGGAGTGAGGATCTGGGGATCGCCGTCCGTTATCAGGACAGTATTCTCATAATGAGCGCTGAGCTTGCCGTCGGCGGTAACGACCGTCCAGTCGTCGGACAGGATACGCACCTCGGGCTCGCCCATGTTGACCATGGGTTCGATGGCCAACGTCATTCCCGGCGTCAGTCTGACGCCGTGCCCATGTTCACGTGAGACGAAGTTCGGCACCTCGGGCGGCTCATGCATCTTTGACCCGACGCCATGCCCCACGAACTCGCGGACCAGCGAATAGCCGGCTGCTTCCGCGTGCTCCTGGACAGCGCGGGAGATATCGGATATCCGATACCCCACCCGGGCGAATTTCAGCGCCTCAAAAAAGCTCTCTCTCGTAACCTGGATGAGACGGAGCGCCTCCGGCGAGCACTCGCCCGCCGTGTACGTCGCCGCGCAGTCCCCGTGGAAGCCGTCTACACAGGCGCCCACGTCGATGCTGACGATGTCGCCTTCCCGGATTATGCGGCCGCCCGGAATGCCGTGGATGACCGTCTCGTTTATCGAGACGCACACGCTGGCGGGATAGCCGTTATAATGAAGGAAGGAAGGTTTACCCCCGTTTTGTACGATGAATTCACGCACAGCCCTGTCGATGGATCTTGTCGATACTCCGGGTCTAACCATTGCCCCTGCCATGGCACGGGCAGCCGCGGTAAGTTTCCCCGCTTTGCGCATCGCTTCGATCTCACGACCGGTCTTGAGCACGATCCGTTCCGCACTCATTTAAGGGTCTCCAGAGCTTCTTCAAGCTTTTTGGTGATCTCCTCGACGGAGAGTGTGCCGTCTACCCTGCGCAGGATGCCGCGCTCGGCATAGAAGGCGATGATGGGCTCAGTCTG
>JAEFAK010000201.1 GCA_016287555.1 Oscillospiraceae bacterium | reverse complement strand
GCGGCCGCTGGTACCTCAACGACGCCTCGACGATAGAACTCTTCGAGGAGCTCCGCATCGATATCTGCGCTCTGGCGCTCGGGACATATTTTGCCGAGCTTCTCGAAACGGCCGTCAACGAGGACCTGCCGGATCCGGAAATGCTCCGCCTCGGACTGAACTGCCTTTATCTGCTCGGCAAGGGCAGATTTCCCGCGGAGGTAATAAAGACCGTATTTGAGCTCAGGCTCATGTGTCTGGCCGGATACGAACCTATGCTCGACGCCTGCGCCGTCTGCGGCGCCGGCGAGCCGGAGCGTCCGCTTCTGGACCTTGAAGGCGGAGCGGTATGCTGTGCGGGCTGCAGGTCTTCGCTCGCCGGGGGAAAGGCCGAACTCTGTGCCGATTCCCTGAAGGCGATGCGCCATATCATTTCCGCACAGGGAGCGTCGGCCTTTTCCTTCGCTCTCCCGACGGACGCCATGGAGAGGCTTATGCGCGCGTCGGAGGAATACGTATCCGAATGTTTCGAGCGTCATTTCCGCTCTCTTCAATACTACTACGATCTGAAGATCGTTCCGGAGTCTTAAATAAAATGGATCTATTCGAAAAATCACTTAACGTTCTCGAACTGCCCGCGGTACTCGAACTGCTTGCGGCGGAGGCCGTGTGCTGCGAGGCAAAGTCGCGTGCGCGCGCCCTGAAGCCTTCCGTGAACAGGTTCGAGGTGGAGGACAGGCTCAGAGAGACGACCGACGCCAAGAAACTGCTGGTCATGAAGGGGAGCCCCGCCATATCCGACGTGCGCGACGTGGGCGAATCGCTCGGCCGGGCGAGGATGGGCGGAATGCTGAACATGCGCGAACTTCTCGACATCTCCGTCGTCCTCAGGTGCGCCAGGAGCGTCTCGGCGTACGGCGATGCCGCCGAAGCGGGATCGCTGACGGGCCTTTTCAAGTCGCTGCATCCCAACAAATACCTCGAGGAGAGGATAAGCGACAGCATAATCAGCGAGGAGGAAATGGCAGATTCGGCCAGCTCCGATCTGGCAATGATCCGCAGAAAGATACGCGCGGCCAACAGCCGCGTGCGCGAGATACTGCAGCGGATGATAACGTCGGCGTCATATCAGAAGGCGCTGCAGGAACCGATAATAACCCAGCGCGGGGACCGGTACGTGATCCCTGTCAAGGCTGAACACCGGGGCTCCGTCGCCGGACTTGTCCACGACGTTTCCTCCAGCGGCGCGACGCTTTTCATCGAGCCGATGAGCGTGGTCGAGGCCAACAACGAGATCAGGGAGCTCGAGGTAAAGGAGAAACGGGAGATAGAACGCATCCTCATGGAGCTTTCCGACGAAGCCGCTTCCTTCGAGGACGACATCCGTTCCGACTACGACATCATCGCGAGGCTGGACCTCGTCTTCGCGAAGGCAAAACTCTCGTCCCTGCTCAACTGCTCGGAGCCTGAGATATCCGAGGGGTGGAAGACATTCCTGCGGCATGCGCGCCATCCGCTCCTTCCGAAGGGTTCGGCGGTACCCATCGACATAGCCGTCGGCGGAGATTTCGACACTCTCGTGATAACCGGTCCGAATACCGGCGGAAAGACCGTCAGCATAAAGACGCTCGGGCTTCTCTGCGCGATGGCGCAGTGCGGTCTGCACGTTACGGCAGACTACGGCTCATGCGTGCCGGTATACGGAAAGATCCTTGCGGATATCGGCGACGAGCAGAGCATAGAGCAGTCGCTTTCAACGTTCTCTTCGCATATGACGAACATAGTGTCGATCCTCAGGGAGGCCGGAGAGGATTCGCTCCTGCTCTTCGACGAGCTCGGAGCGGGTACCGATCCTGCGGAAGGCGCGGCCCTCGCTATATCCGTCATCGAGCACGCACGCGGACAGGGCGCGAAGCTTGCCGTCACTACTCACTATGCCGAACTGAAGATATATGCTACTACGGAGCCCGGGGTCATGAACGCGTCCTGCGAATTCGACGTCGAGACCCTGAGACCGACCTACCGGCTCATAATGGGCATACCCGGAAAGTCCAACGCCTTCGAGATATCCAGACGTCTCGGACTCGACGAATCAATAATCGAAGACGCGTCGAAGCGCATCGAGACCGGGGACGCGGAACTTGAAAAGGTGCTCGAAGTACTGCAGAACGAGCGCCAGACCATGGAGCGCAGAAACGAGGAGGCGCGCGTCCTGCTCGAGCAGGCGAGACGCGATTCCGAGCGCGCGGCCGAGATGAAGAAGAGCGTCGAGGCCGAAAAGGAAAAGGCCGCGGTGATAGCCAAACGTGAGGCCGAGCGCATCATAGACGGCGCCCGGAGAGCCGCGGACGAGACTTTCGAGGAACTCAGGGAGCTGCGCAGACTGTCCATGACCAACGAGAACGTCCAGCGGATGAACGAGGCGCGCGCCAGACTGGCGGGGAAGCTCAACGACGCATCCGAATCGTTCGGCGAAGCGGCCGAAGAGGACGTCCCGCCGGCGCCGGCCCGAGCCGTAGTCGCCGGGGACACGGTGGAGATACGCAGGCTCGGCACGCGCGCCGAGGTCATATCGGTCGCGCCTGACGGAACGCTCGATCTCAAGGCCGGCATCATGAAGATCACGGCTAAACCGGACGAGGTCGTTCTGCTTGAAGGCGTAGAGAGCGAGACGAAGAAATACATAGAAAAATCCACCGCAAAGCTTTCATCGATGTCCTGCCCGCCCGACATCGACCTGCGGGGCCTGCAGGCCGACGAGGCAGTGCTGATGGCGGAGAGATATATTGACAGCGCCGTCATGGCGAAACTGAACACCGTCACAATCATCCACGGGAAGGGGACAGGCGCCCTGCGCGCTGCCATCCAGACCATGCTGCGCAAAAACCCGCTTGTCAGGAGCTTCCGCCTGGGACGTTACGGAGAGGGCGAGACGGGCGTCACGGTGGTGGAGCTGAAGCACTGATAATACATATTGACGATTGAACGAACATTTGATAAGATGATAATCAGTAGGAGAATGAAATACATTTTTTCTCTATACGTACGGGGAGGTTGATTGCTGTGTACATCAGAAAAGCAGTTGTCGAGAACGAGGTAGGGCTCCATGCCAGGCCCGCCACTTTCTTCATTCAGAAGGCAAACGAGTTCAAGAGCAGCATCTGGGTCGAGAAGGAAGAGCGCCGCGTAAACGCCAAGAGCCTGCTCGGACTGCTGTCCCTCGGCATCACCAAGGACACCGAGATAACGCTTATAGGCGACGGTGCCGCCGAAGTCCAGGAAGAAGACACTCACGCTGCGCTCATGGGCTCTCAGTTT
>JAEFAK010000200.1 GCA_016287555.1 Oscillospiraceae bacterium | reverse complement strand
GGCCGGCGTCCTTCATGACGGTCTTGAGGTCGGCGAAGTCGAGGTTTATGAAGGACGTGCTGCGGAGCAGGTCGGCTATGCCGGAAACGGCTCCGTTGAGCACTCCGTCGGCGACCTGGAAGGCGTTGGCGAAGGTTATCTTCTGGTCGGTGACGTCCTTGAGCTTTTCGTTCGGGATGACGAACAGCGCGTCGACGCAGCTGGTCAGCTCCTCGATGCCCGCGTCGGCTATGGCAGCCTTGCGGGAGCCCTCGAACTTGAAGGGGCGCGTCACGACGCCGACGGTCAGCGCGCCGGCGTCCTTCGCCGCTGCGGCGACGACGGGAGCGGCTCCCGTGCCGGTGCCGCCGCCCATGCCGGCGGTTATGAAGACCATATCGGTATCCTTGAAGAGCGCCTCGATGTTGTTGCGGCTCTCCTCGGCGGCCTTGCGGCCGACGTTCGGATCGGAGCCCGCGCCGCGCCCGAAGGTCACCTTCTCGCCTATCTGGAGGACGACGTCGCAGGCGGAGGCCGCGAGCGCGGCCGCGTCCGTATTGACGTTGATGAACTCTATGCCCTCGGTGCTCCCGATCATGCGGGAGACGACGTTGTTGCCGGCGCCGCCTACGCCGACGACCTTTATTTTGATGACGTCAGTTGAATCGAAGTTTGCCATATCCTTAACCCCCAATAGTTTTTTCAGTTTTCAGGAATGAAATGCGCTACGCCGTCGCTGGAGAGGTCTATCGTGCCGCGTTCGCCGCCCGTTTTCGTCGCCACGACGGTCTCCAGCAGCTCGAGCTTGTATTCGAGGCGCTGGCGCTTGCCGAGCTGGACCTTGAAGCGGCCCATATAGTCGAAGCTAACGTTGGAAATCGCCGAGAGATCTATCCTTGCGACCTGCTTGTCCATCCCGAGCCGCGCGAGCTGCCCGAGGAGGTCGGTAAGATATTCGAGCTTGGATTCCTCGCTCTTGTCCGTCGTCAGCTTAGAGCCGACGGAGGGCTTGTTCGGAGTCAGCCCCTTTATTTCGATGCGAGTCGCGGCGCCGGCGTCGTCCGTGCGGCCGAGGACGCGGCAGTTGCGCCCGAGGACGTACCACTGCTCGCCGTACCAGATGACGGCGGTCGGGCTCGATTCGACGACGCTTATCACGACCGTCGCGGGCGCGCGTCTCGTGACGGTCACCTCGTCGACGTAGGGGAGCTGGTTCATCAGCCTCAGCGTCACGGGCCCGAAGCTCAGGAAGACGAGGTTGTCGCCCTCGTTGATGCCGGAGGCTTTTATTATCTGCTCATCTGTATAGAACGTATTGCCCGTGACGCGGACCTCAGAGATCTGGAAGAAGAAGCTCACGCCCAGCAGCAGGCAGAACAGGATGAGCAGAACGAGGATAGGTTTTATTATTTTTCCGAGTATGCCGCGTTTTCGCTTGCGCGGCAGCGTCGGATTCGAGACAGCCAATGAACTCACCTCTTTTGTTACGACAGAAACGCATTCGCTCCCAGAAGCTTCAGCGCTTCGTCCGGTCTTTCATAGCCGCGCAGGATATGCGCGGCGCCGTGTATCTCGCTCATGCCCTCCGCGCCCAGCGCCGCGACCGCGAGGGCCGCTCCGCCGCGCAGATCCGTCGCGCGGACGGACGCGCCGTGGAGAGAGGGCACGCCGCAGACTATCGCGGTCCTGCCCGATACGCGCACGTCGGCGCCCATACGCTTGAGCTCCTCGACGCAGCCGTATCTGTTTTCGAAGATGTTTTCGACGAATACCGTCGTCCCCGCCGCCCTGAGCGCCGCGGCCATGAGAGGCGGCTGCGCGTCCGTCGGGAATCCGGGGTACGGCGCGGTCGAGACGGGCCTTATCGCCCGCAGGGGGCGCTTTACGCGGACTGACACGCTGTCCGCGCCGCGCTTTACCTCCGCTCCGAGAGCCTCGACGGCCTCGGTCACGGACTCGAAATGCTCCGGGATGCAGCCCGTCAGCTCCACACGCCCGCCGGCAGAGCACGCGGCGCAAAGCCACGTCGCGGCCACGATGCGGTCCGGGATGACGGTGTGCTCCGCTCCCCCGGTCGGGCCGCCGCCCCGCACGCTTATCACGGGGCCGCCGGCGCCGGAGACGTCCGTCCCCAGCTTGCGGAGGAAGTCCTGCAGGTCGGCTATCTCGGGCTCGCGGGCGGGATTGAAGATCAGCGTCTCGCCTTCGGCGCGGGAGGCGGCCAGCATGGCGTTTTCCGTCGCGCCGACGCTCGGCGTCGCGAGGCGGACCATGCCGCCCTTCAGCCTTGCCGCGCGGCAGATTATCCGGCCTCCGGTCTCGTCTATCTCAGCGCCCAGCTCCCGCAGGGCGGAAAGATGCAGGTCTATGGGCCTCGGCCCCAGCTCGCAGCCGCCGGGATAGCTCAGGCGCGCGAAGCCGGTCCTCGCGAGGATGGCTCCCATGAACACGACCGAGGAGCGCATCTCGCGCATGAGGCAGTCGGGGATATCCGAGCGGTCCATCCCGCGCGGATCGACGGCGATCGCGCCGCCCTCGCGCCTTACGGCGCAGCCCAGATGCCGGAGTATGCGCACGGAGACGTCCACGTCGGACAGGTCCGGGCAGTTGCGTATGACGGTCTCCCCTCCGGCGAGGAGAGACGCGGCCATGATGGGCAGGACGCTGTTTTTCGAGCCCTGCACTCTGATGCTGCCCTCGAGCGGGCGGCCGCCCTCAACGGATAATATCTTCATTCAAGCACCCTCCGCATTTTCTACGCGATATCCTATGCGGAAGGGGCTTTTTCGGTTAATCCTTCATAAGTCGGAGCGCCTCGGAGACTATGAGCCCCGCGGGGTCGCTCCTGCCGAGCGAGAGCATGGCCCCGCTCATTTTCGAAAGGGCCTCCCCGTCGCGTATGACGGAGGCTATTTTCTCGAAGAGCGCGTCTCCGGAGCATTCGCGCTCGAGCATGAGTATCGCCGCGCCCGCGCTTTCCAGCACGCGGGCGTTGGACTCCTGGTGGTTGTGCGTGACGTTCACGCTCGGCACCAGCAGCGCGGGAACTCCCATTGCGGTCAGCTCGCCGAGAGTGGAAGCGCCGGAGCGGCACATGACGAGGTCGGCTCCGGCCATGACCTCGGGCATATCGTAGATATAGGGGCGGAGCTCGGTATATTTAAGCTCCGTCACGCCGAGCGAGGCGAGCCTTTCGCGCATCGCCGCGACGCCCTCCTCCCCGCCGCCGGCCGCGTGGATATGGGTAAAGGCGCCCTCGCGCTCGTTGCGGGCTATGAGTTCGGCGGTCAGCTCGTTCATGCGGGAAGCTCCGAGCGAGCCCCAGAGGCTGACGAG
>JAEFAK010000199.1 GCA_016287555.1 Oscillospiraceae bacterium | reverse complement strand
CACGCCGGAGCGCGTGAAATATATACTTTCCCGCGCCGGGGGCGCGCCCGCGCGCGTCCTGCCCATAGCCTGCGTGACGGAGGGCATGGCGGGGGAGAAACTGACGGACTTCGCCGCGCTCAAGGCCGCCGGAGCCGCCGCCTTCAGCGACGACGGCCGACCGATCGGGAACGCCGCGATCATGCTCGCCGCGCTGGAAACGGGCGAGCTCGTCATAGCCCACAGCGAGGACGCCTCGCTGACCGACGGCCGCGCCGTGAACGCGGGCCCCGTCGCGGAGAAGCTCGGCCTTCCGGGCAGGCCCGCCTGCGCCGAGGAGTACATGGTCGCGCGCGACGCGCTGCTCGCGCTGACCTCCGGCGGCCGCGTCCATATCGCCCATATCTCGACGGCGCTCTCGGTGGATATCGTCCGCCGCGCGAAGGCCGCCGGCGCGAAGATCACCTGCGAGACGGCCCCGCACTATTTCACCTTCACCGAAGAAGACGTCCTCCGCCTCGGGACGGACGGTAAGATGTTCCCGCCGCTGCGCACCGCGCGCGACAGGGAGGCCATAATCGAGGGCCTCGCGGACGGGACGATAGACTGCATCGCGACGGACCACGCCCCGCACACGGCGGCGGAAAAGGCGCTCGGCCTCGAAAAAGCGCCCGGCGGCGTAGTCGGGCTGGAGACCTCGCTCGCCGCCTCGCTGACGGCGCTCGGCGGGAGCATGAGCCTCCCGGAGATCGTCAAAAAGCTCTCGACGGACCCCGCGCGCATACTCGGCATAGACGGCGGATCCCTCGCCCCCGGCGCGCGCGCGGACATAGTCCTCTTCGACCCGGAGGAGAGCTTCACGGTCGACCCGGCAAGATTTAAGTCGAAGGGCCGCTCGACCCCCTTCGCGGGCATGACCCTCCGCGGCGCCGTCAAGGCGACGTATTTGGAAGGCAGACTCGTATACAAGGCGTAAGAAGACAAACAAAAAGGCTGAACGGACGTCCGTTCAGCCTTTTTCCTTTTCAAAAGCCGGGGGGAAGGTGGCGCGTCAGCGCCGGATGAGGGGCAATACGCGAAGAGACCTTTACTTGGTTTGCCACCTCATCAGTCACGGCTTGCGCCGTGCCAGCTTCCCCTCAAGGGGAAGCCTTTTAGATGTACGCCGCGGCCTTGAAGGCGGCGGAGTTGGCCTCGAGGATGGTCGCGACCTTGAAGGCGTCGCCGACGAGGTGGACCTCCGTCTCGGGCGCGACGTGGCGGAGCTTGTCGGAGACGTCCCAGCGAGGACGCATGCCGAGCGCGAGCAGCAGATTGTCGCACGCTATCTCCTTGACGCCCTCCGGCGTCTCGACGACTATCCTGTCCTCCTTGACCTCGACGAGCTTATGGCGGAGCTTGATCTCCAGCCCGCGCTCCTCGAGCATGCGGAGGATGTCGTTGGTCGCGGCGCCGCAGCCCTTGCGCAGGTTGGCGGTGTTGTCGGCCATCTCGATTATCTCGACCTCGTGGCCCTCGTCGTAAAGGTGTATCGCGGCCTCGACGCCGACGGCGCCCGCGCCCGCGACGACTATCTTCTTTCCGAGCGGGAACTTGCCGGCCTCCGCGTCGGGAGCCCAGTGGACGTGCGGCAGGTCGATGCCGGGGAGCTTCGGGACGATGGGATCGGCGCCGACGGCGATGATGACGGCGTCGTAATTCTCGGCCTTGAGCATCTCGGCGGTCGCCTCGGTATTGAGCAGGACGCGGGCGGGAGCCTTCGCGACCTGGCGCTTGAGGTAGGCGAGGTAGTCCTTCATGTCGATCTTGAAGGGAGGCAGGGCCGCGCCGATGACGTTGCCGCCGACCTCACCGGTCTTTTCATAGAGAGTGACATCGTGGCCGCGCTCGATGAGTGTGAGCATGGCCTGAATGCCGGCCGGGCCGCCGCCGACGACGGCGACGCGCTTTTTGACCTCGGCCTTGGGGACCTTGCCGCAGGGGAACTCCGTCTCGTTGCCGAGCGCGGGGTTGACGGCGCACATCATGACGCGCGCGCCGACGCCCTTGCCCGTGCAGGACTGGCAGCGCAGGCAGGGCCTGTGGTCGTCCTGATGGCCGGTCGCGTACTTGCGGGGCATCTCAGGGTCGGCCATGAGCGGGCGGCACATGGCGACGAAGTCGGCCTGACCCTCGCCGATGATGCGGTCGGCGGCCTCGATGCTCATTATCGAGCCGACCGTCGCGACCAGCAGGTTCGGGAACGCCTTCTTGACGTCGGCCGCGAAGTGGACGTTGTATTCGCGCGGCATCGTATAGTTCTGCCACCAGTTGCGGAAGTATTTGAAGTCGGAGTGCATGCCGGCGGAGACGTGGAGGATGTCCACCTTGTCCTGGATCATCTCGATGTACTGCAGGACCTCCTTGAAGTGCATGCCGTCGGGGTGTATCTCGTCGGCCGAGATGCGGAACTCGATGACGAAGTCGGGGCCGACCGCCTTGCGGACGGCGTCGAGGACCTCGATGGAAAAGCGCGCGCGGTTAGCGAGGCTGCCGCCGTATTCGTCGGTGCGGTGGTTGTAGAGCGCGCTGGTAAACTGCGGGATGAGGTTGGCGTGCCCGCCGTGGACCATGGAGATGTCCATGCCGGACTTCTTGCAGCGGAGCGCCGCGTCGGCGAACTTCTTGACGGTCTCGGCGATCTTCTCATGGCTCATCTCTATCGCGGGGACGGGCGGGCGGCCCTCACGGGCGGCGGCGTTGCCCTCCGTGAAGGAGACGACGGGGGAGGCGGAGTAGGCGGGCTTGCCCGTCTTGGCGAAGCGGGACTCCATGCCGATGTGGTTTATCTCCATGGAGGCGTGCGCGCCGAAGCCTATCGCCATTTCGGAAAAGCGCGAGAGCGGGAGGATGCAGGCGTCCGTGCCGAGGTCGAGCTGGCGCTCCTCGTCGCGCGCCTCCGAAGCGTCGACCTGGCTGTTGCCGACGTGGAGGATGGTCGCGCCGCCGTGGGCGTAGACGCGGAAATGGTTGACGAACTCGGTCGTCACGGTGCAGTCCGTGGCGGCGAGGTTGGGAGAGGGCGGGGCGAGCTCGATGCGGTTTTTGAAGTCGATGCCTCTAATGCGGATGGGGGCGAATACGTTTTCGTATGCCATGTTGAAGCCGTCCTTTCATTTATTTGCGGAGATCCGGGGCTCCCGCCCCGAAAGTATATACAGATATAAAATTATATCACTCAAATCAAACGCTTGTCAATCGGAGGGGAGACCCGGGCTGCGCCTTTGCTGTGGGTTGTACAATGATGTGTGACAAAAGGTAAAAAAAGATAGCGAATAGAAGTGGCCTGTATTAAGGTTGAG
>JAEFAK010000198.1 GCA_016287555.1 Oscillospiraceae bacterium | reverse complement strand
CTTAAACAGGGGAGGCATTTGAAAAGGAGACTCATCATGCGAGACAGCGAGGGGTTCGACCTCTGGGCGGATAAATACGACGATCACGTTAAGCGGTACGAGCGCGAGGGCGGCTATCCCTTCGCGGGCTACGGCGAGGTGCACGAGCGCATCCTCCGCCGCGTCACGGCGAAGAAGAACGCCGCCGTGCTCGATCTCGGCTTCGGCACGGGGACGCTGACGGCACAGTTGTATGACGCGGGCTGCGAGGTCTTCGGGCAGGACTTTTCAAGGAAGATGCTTGAGGCCGCCGCGGCGAAGATGCCCGGCGCGAGGCTCTATCTCGGCGACCTGAAGGACGGCCTCGCCGAGCCGCTGCGGGGGCTGACCTTCGACTTTATTATCGCGACATACGCGCTCCACCACCTGACGGACCCGCAGAAGGTCTCGCTCCTGCGGGAGCTGCGCGGAAGGCTGCGCGAGGGCGGGGCGATCCTCGTCGGAGACGTGTCGTTCCCGGAAGCCGCCGCGCGGGAGGCCTGCCGCCTCGCCGCCGGGGATGAATGGGACACGGACGAATACTACGCGGCCTATGACGAGCTCGCGCGGGAGCTGCCCGGGCTCAGGTTCGAGCGCGTCTCCCTCTGCGCGGGGATAATGACGCTCGAAAAATGAAAACGGAGCGGGAGGCACGACAGCCTCCCGCGTTTTATGGTCCGCGTCGTTGAAAAACGGCGCGGATTGGTATATTTTATTAGAAAAAGCGCGCTCGGCGCGGCCCGAAGGGGGACGGGGAAATGACCCGGAAAAGACTTTTTGAGATAATCGAAAAATCCGATATAAACGACAGGCCGGGAACGGCGTACGACTTTTTCATGATAGCCGTCATCGTCGCGAGCCTTATCCCGCTCGCGTTCAAAAACGACGGGCCCGTATTCGCCGTCGTGGAGAAGGTCTGCGTGGCGATATTCGTCGTCGATTACCTGCTGCGCTGGATGACGGCGGACTATAAGTTCGACAAGCGCGGCGTGCTTTCCTTCATAAGATACCCGTTCTCGCCCATGGCGATAGTCGACCTGCTCTCCATACTGCCGTCTCTGGCCTTCCTCGGCGGCGGCTTCCGGCTGCTCCGGGCCCTGCGCACGATGCGGGCGCTGCGCGTTCTGCGCGTATTCAAGGCGATGCGGTATTCCAGGACCTTCGAGATAATAAGCGACGTGCTGCGTTCCTCGAAAAAGAGCCTTATTGCCGTCGGCACACTCGCCGTCGGGTATATCCTCATCTCCGCGCTCGTCATCTTCAACGTCGAGCCGGAGTCCTTCCAGTCGTTCTTCGAGGCGGTCTACTGGGCGACCGTCTCGCTTACGACCGTCGGCTACGGCGATATCTATCCCGTCTCGACCTTCGGGCGGATAATCACGATGCTCTCGTCCATATTCGGCATAGCCATCGTCGCGCTCCCCGCCGGCATCATAACCGCCGGGTACATGACGGAGATAAGGAAGGCCGAGGCGCAGGCCAAGGCGCTCGCCGCCGCGGAGGAGCGGCAGGAGCTCGCCGCGCTCGATGAGGAGGAGCGGGAATAAAGCCGAAAAAAAGAGCGGGAGGCGTCTTGCCTCCGGCTTTTGCATGCTCTATGCGGCCGCCTCAGAGCTCGGCGACGGCTTCTATCTCGACGAGCGCGCCCTTGGGCAGCTTCGAGACCTCGACGCAGCTGCGCGCCGGCTTGCCGGGGAAGAACTCGGCGTAGACCTCGTTGAAGGCGGCGAAAGCGTTCATGTCGGTTATGAAGCAGGTCGTCTTGAGGACCTTGTCGAGCCCGCTGCCCGCGGCCTCCAGCACGGCGGCGAGGTTCTGCGCCGCGCGGCGGGTCTGGCCGGCTATGTCGGAGGCCTCGATATTTCCCGTCGCGGGGTCGATGGGTATCTGCCCGGAGGCGAAGACGAGGCCGCCGGCGACCTTCGCCTGCGAATAGGGGCCTATGGCGGCGGGGGCGTTTTTCGTCTCTATCGTTTTCATGGTGTGCTCCTTTCGGCGTCTTTTGTCTGCTTACGGCCATTATATTTGCGGCGCGGCGCGCTGTCAACAGCGGGGCGTGTTGCTTTTTTTCCTATATGTGATATAATTACTTTTAATCGTAAACTTATAGAAAAACAAACTCCGGCGGGCGCGGGAAGGCGCCCCGGCGGAGATCAGGAAGGAATTAAGGAGGATCACTATGCTTACGGTACTTGAAAACCTGCGCGAGACCATGAAGGCGGACGGGCATCCCGACCGCTTCGTAAACCAGTATGAGTTCATGAACATCCTCGTTCCCGACTCGTACTACATGGGCGACTATCCCTTCGCCCCCGGCGAGGGCTACGACCAGTACGGCGTGTTCTGGCGCTTCCCCCCGACGCAGATGGGCCCGTTCCCCGTCCATGACGAGGAGCACAAGGTCATCAAGGAGGACATCTCCGAGTGGCGCACGAAGCTGACGCACCTGCCCGTCGCGCCTCCGGTGCCCGACTACTGGGGCATGCTCAACGGCATGGCCGCCGGGACCGACCCCGAAAACCAGTTTACCACCGCGTTCCACCCGCAGGGCGTGTTCGAGCGCTACCACTCCCTCATGGGCGTCGACGACGCGCTGCTCTCGTTCTACACCGATCCCGACGAGGCGCACGCCCTCATCGACTTCATCACCGACGCCGAGCTCGACTTCGCCAAGAACATCATGGACCGCATCCCCAACGTCAAGTGCCTCCTGCACCACGACGACTGGGGCAGCGCGATAAACTCCTTCATGTCCCCGGAGATGTTCGAGGAGTTCCTGCTCCCCGCCTATAAGAAGATCTACGGCTACTGGCACGACCGCGGCGTCGAGGTCATAGTCCACCATAACGACGCTTACTCCGCCAACCTCGTCCCCTATATGATCGAGATGGGCATGGATATCTGGCAGGGCTGCTTCCCCTCCAACAACCTCCCCGAGCTCATCGCCAAGTACAAGGGCCAGATCACCTTCATGGGCGAGATCGAGACGCGCTTCTGCGACCTGCCCGACTGGACCGAGGAAAAGATCCACGCCGAGGTCGAGCGCGCCTGCCGCAAGTGCAAGGGGCCGAGCTTCATCCCGTGCCTGACCGCGGGCCTGCCGTTCAGCGCCTTCCCCGGCGTCTACGAGGCCGTCAGCAAGGAGATAGACCGCATGAGCAAGGAGCTCTTCTGAGTCTTCAGCAAGTAAATACGCCGAAAGCAGCCGGTATTTTTCCGGCTGCTTTTTTTTGCGCGTGCGAGAGGGGGATCGAGCCGGTAGGGGAGGGGCTTGCCCCTCCCGTCGTTCCGGGAGCGGTTTTCGGGAGGGGCAAG
>JAEFAK010000011.1 GCA_016287555.1 Oscillospiraceae bacterium | reverse complement strand
GCTCGTTGCGGGCTATGAGCTCGGCGGTCAGCTCGTTCATGCGGGATGCTCCGAGGGAGCCCCAGAGGCTGACGAGCCTCGGCGGAGAGCCGCCCGCGCGGCGCCTTTCGGGGGAAAAGCCGCCCCTGACGGGCATGCCGACGACGGCGACGTTGGTAGAGGTCTTATAGTATTTCCGGCAGTCGGCGAAGTTAATGAGTATCGTATCGCAAGACCGCTCCAGCAGGCGCGTCGTAAGGCCGGGGACGGCGTTGGATTCGTGCAGTATGCTCGGGACGCCGAGCTTCGCCGCCGCGCGCAGCACGGGATAGCAGACATAGCCGCCCGTCCCTATGGCGGCGTCGGCGCCGAAATCGCGCAGTATCTTTTTCGATCTCGCGACCGAGGCCGCGTTGACGAACACGGCTGCGGCGTTGTGCGCGATATCCTTCGGGGCGAGGCTCCTGTGGAAGCTGCGCGCGTCGATGGGTACTATCTCGAAGCCCTCGCGCGCGACGAGCTCCATCTCCATATTGCCCTCGCAGCCGACGAAGAGGATGCGGCTGTCGGGCATGAGCTCCCGAATGCGCTGGGCGACGGCTATGCCGGGATAGATATGGCCGCCCGTCCCGCCGCAGGTTATGACGAAGCCGCGGCCCATCACTTATCCTCGATCTCGCGCGAGAACGCGAGCACTATGCCCATTTCTATGAGCTGTATCCAGAGCGCCGTGCCGCCGTAGCTGAAAAACGGCAGCGAGATGCCCGTGGCCGGGATGAGGTTCGTGACGACGGCGACGTTGAGGAAGACCTGCAGAGCCAGCAGCGAGGTTATCCCCGTTATGACGAGGGAGGCGAACTTCGTCTTGGCGTGCATGGCCAGCCAGTAGCCGCGGATTATGAGCAGAAGGAAGAGAACGAGGATCAGCACGGCGCCGATGAATCCGAGCTCCTCGCAGATTATCGAGAAAATGAAGTCGTTGTGCTCCTCGGGGAGGTACAGGTATTTCTGGCGGCTCTGGCCCAGACCGAGGCCGAGCAGGCCGCCGCTGCCTATGGCGTAGAGCGACTGGACTATCTGCCAGCCGCCGCCGAGCTTGCTGGAAAACGGGTCCTGCCAGACGGCGATGCGCGAGCTCGCGTAGGCGAACTTCGTGACGAGCAGCCAGCCCGCGCCGCCTGCCGCGCCGCCGACGAGAAGGAACCAGAATATCCGCGTCCCGCCGGCAAACATGAGTATCATGCCGAGAAGGACGATTATGACCGAGGCCGAAAGATGCGGCTCCAGCGCGAGCAGGCCGACCATGAGGATGATGATGACGAAGAAGGGCAGCACGCCGTATTTGAAGGTCTTCATCTTCTCGCCGAACTGCGTCGCCATGACGGAAAACGACATCACGAGGCCGAGCTTCGCGACCTCGGAGGGCTGGAACGTGAACGCGCCGCCGACGGACAGCCAGCGGCGGGCGCCGTTGACCTTGTTGCCTATGACGGGGACTATGAGCAGCAGGACGAAAGCGACGATGAGGACCCAGAAGGCCGTCCTTTTATAAAAGCGCGGGGTCATTCGGGAGGCTATGATCATCCAGCCGACGCCTGAGACGGAGAACAGCAGCTGCCTCGTAAAGACGTAGGCGGCGTTGCCCTCCTCATAATAAGCGCGCGCAAAGCTCGCCGAGAGGACCATGATGAGGCCGACCGTCAGGATAAGGAGCGTCAGGAGCAGAAAGGGCAGATCCATCCTGCCGCGCCGCGTCCCGGTCTCGGCCGTTCTGTCGCGCAGAAGGTTATCGTGCTCCTGCTGGCGCTCGGGAAATTCGTACTCCTGCTGAGCCATCGCTCCGACCTCCTTTCAAAGAGTCTGCCCGCCCTCAGGCGGAGTATCTGAACATCACGCCGAGCCACGCGATGACCGCGAAGACTATCGACGCGCAGGTAAAGACGACGAAGAGCTTTTTCTCGCTCCAGCCGCATTTTTCGAAGTGGTGGTGTATGGGCGCCATCTTGAAGATGCGCTTGCCGTGGGTGGCCTTGAAATAGATGACCTGGATGATGTCCGACAGCGTCTCGATTATATAGACCATGCCGAGCGGCACGAGCACCAGCGGCATATCCAGCGAAAACGCCAGCGCGCAGACCGCGCCGCCTATGAAGAGCGAGCCCGTATCGCCCATGAACACCTTGGCGGGATTGAAATTGAAGATGAGGAAGGCTCCGAGGCTTCCCGCGAGAGCCGCGGCGAATACGCCCTGGACCCTCATGCCCCACTTCCAGGCCGCGAAAGCGAAGAAGATCGCGACCGGGAGCGTGACGCCCGTCAGCAGTCCGTCCACGCCGTCGGTGATGTTGACGGCGTTGACCGTCCCGACGACGATGAACGCGGCGAGGATGAAATAGACGACCTCGGGCAGCTTGACGGAGACATTGAAAAACGGGATATAGAGATTGGGGGTTATATAGCCCTCGAGGCGCAGCACCAGAAGGAAGGCCAGCGCCGCGGCGAGCTGGAGCATGAACTTCGGCAGAGCCGTGAGGCCCGTATTGCCCTTTTTCTTGACCTTTTCGAAGTCGTCGAGAAAGCCGATCGCGCCGAAGATGAGCGCGAGCACGAGCATGGCGACGTGGGCGAGCTCGCCGGCTGCGAGCTCCTTTATGCCCAGAGCCAGCGTCGTTATCACGATCGCGGGGATGAATATCAGGCCGCCCATGGTCGGCGTGCCCTGCTTGTGCATATGCCAGACGGGGCCGTTTTCCTTGATGCTCTGGCCCGCCTTGAGACGGCGGAGCACGGGGATGAGGATTATCCCCGCGACGACCGTCAGAAAGAAGGCGATCGCCAAAGCCAGAATAAAGCTTCCGATCATTCGTCCCACCTCGCAAGGACGTCCGCGACTATCTCCCGCTCGTCCATATGGCGCTTCTCGCGCCCGATTATCTGATAATCCTCATGCCCCTTGCCGGCGAGGATGACCACGTCGCCGGCGCGGGCGGCGTGCATGGCCTCGGATATGGCGAGGCGCCTGTCGCTCTGTCTGTGGACCTCGGCGCGGGCCCCCTCGAGCCCGGGCATTATCTCGTCTATTATGGCTTCCGGGTCCTCGGTGCGCGGATTGTCGCTCGTAACGTAGACGACGTCCGCGAGCCTTCCGGCCGCCGCGCCCATGAGCGGGCGCTTGCCGCGGTCCCTGTCGCCGCCGCAGCCGAAGACGATGATGACCCTGCCCTCGGCATAGCCTCGGACGGTCTCGAGGATGTTCTCGGTCGCGTCGGGCGTGCAGGCGTAGTCTATGAGCACGGAGAAGTCCTTCCCCGTCGGGACGACCTCAGCCCTGCCCTTGACTCCGCGGCAGGTCGTGAGGGCCATGGAAATGTCCGTCAGGTCGAGGCCGAGCGCCATGCCGCAGCAGGCCGCGGCCAGCGCGTTGGCGACGCTGAACGCGCCCGGGATGCCGAGGCTCATCGGCACTCTGCCGACCTCGGAGCGCGCCGTGAACATGACTCTGTCCGACCCGAGGCGGACGTCCTCGGCGCTTATGTCCGCGGGAGAGCCGGAGGGCGAGAACGTCAGCGCGCGCGAGCCCCTGAAGGCGGCGAGCATGGCCGCGCCGGCGGGATCGTCCGCGTTGACGGCGGCCGTATCGCACATGCCAAAGAGCAGCGTCTTGGCATCGCGGTACTGCTCCATGGTCTTGTGGAAGTCGAGGTGATCCTGCGTCAGATTGGTAAATACGCCGCAGGCGAAGCGCAGGCCGGCAACGCGGCCCATGACCAGCGAATGAGAGGAGACCTCCATGACGCACCAGCGGCAGCCCTCGGCCGCCATGAGGGAGAAAAATTCATGCAGGTCGCGCGATTCGGGGGTCGTGTTGTCCGTATGCAGGCTCCTGTCTCCGACGAGGGCGCCGTTCGTGCCTATGAGGCCGACCTTGTCGCCGGTGCAGTATTCTATCATGTTCTTTATGAGCATGGAGACGGTCGTCTTGCCGTTGGTGCCCGTGACGCCGACTATCTTCAGTCCGTCCGCCGGCCTTCCGAAGAAGTTGGCCGCGGCCTCGGCGAGGGCGGCTCTCGTATCCTCGACTATGACGAATGGAACGTCGCAGGCGGGCTTTTCCATGCACAGCACGGCGGCCGCGCCGGCCTTCACGGCGGCGGGGATATAGTCGTGCCCGTCGCTGACGAGGCCCCTGACCGCGACAAAGAGCGAGCCCGGCTTTACCGCGCGCGAATCGTACTCCACGCCTGTTATCTCGAGCTCGGCGGGGGCGTGCAGCTCCCGGACGGGGATGGTCTTGAGGATCTGAGAGAGTTTCATGGTCTGCGCTCCGTTTTATCCGACGCCCTCGATGATGGAGGCGTCGTTGTCTATGAGATATACTTCTATGACCGAGCCGAACGGGACTCTGCCGCCCGCCTCGACCGACTGTCTGGATACGATGATGTTTGCCCCGCTCGTCGAGCCGGGAGCGACGCCCGTCGACCTGAGGTACAGGCCTATGGAGGTCATGTTCGCCCTCGCCTGGGCGTAGGTCATGCCGAAGAGGTTCGGCACCTCGACCATCTCGCTCGGCTTTGCTCCCTCGGTATAGAGCAGGACCGTCGCGCCGGAATTGACCTTCTGCCCGCCGGACGGAGCCTGGTCCATGACCTTGTCGCCGGCGCCCATGACCTTGACGTCGAAGCCGAGCGCGCGGAGGGTCTCCTGCGCGCTGGAGACGGAATAATCTCTCATGCTCGGCATCGTGATGCCGACGGCGTTGGAGTTGGCGCCGGAGAAATCCTGCTCGACGCCGAGATAGCTGAGCACGTCGCTGAGGATGCTGCCGACGACGGGGGCGGCCATCGCGCCGCCGGACACCGAGACGTTGGACCCGTCGCCCGGCGTGTCGAGCACGACGAGGACGGCGACCTGCGGATCGTTCGCGGGGGCGTAGCCGATGAAGGATACCCAGTATTCCTTTTCGCCTGTCTCCGCCTGAACGGCGGTCTTGGTGCCGGTGCCGGTCTTGCCGGCTATCCTGTAGCCGGGGATGTAGGCGTTTTTGCCCGTCGCGCCCGGGGCGGAGACGACCGTCTCGAGTATGGCGTTGCAGCGGCGGCTGGTCTCGTTGCTGATGACCTGGCGGACGACCTTGGGCTCATGGGTATAGAGGACGTTGCCGTCGGAATCGACGGTCTGGCGGACAACGTAGGGCTCCATGAGGTATCCGCCGTTGGCGACGGCCGAGACGGCCGTGATGAGCTGGATGGGGGTGATGTTGAAGGTCTGGCCGAAGGAGGCGGCGGCGAGCTCGGCCTGGCTGTTCGGCCTCGTGAACTGCGCCGTGCTCCACCATATGCCGTAGCTCTCGCCGGAGAGGTCTATGCCCGTCCGGTCGAAGAAGCCGAAGGAATCCATGTATTCGTAAAAGCGCGCCTGTCCGAGCCGCAGGCCGAGCGTGACGAACGCCACGTTGCAGGAATGCTGCGCGGCCTCGGCGAGGTTCTGCACGCCGTGACCGTCCGTCTTCCAGCATTTGAGCGGGTCGTCCGCGTCGCGGCCGCGGACCCATATCTCGCCCTTGCAGTCAAAAGTCTCGCTCTCGGTCGTGATACCGTCCTCAAGGGCGGCGGCGAGGGTTATGATCTTAAAGGTCGAGCCGGGCTCGTAGGTATCGGCGATGACCCTGTTGCGCCAGAGGGACTGGAGGGTCTCGCGGTAGAGCTCGTCGTATTCCTCGTTGGAAAGGCCCTTTTCCAGAAGCTTGGTCGTCGTCGCCTCGTCGAGGGTCAGGAAGTTGTTGAGGTCGTATTCCGGGAGCGACGCCATGCCGAGCACGGCGCCCGTATTGACGTCCATGACGACGCCCATGGCACCGTTTTGCAGGGCGAAGTCCTCGATGGCCTGCGAGAGGTGCTTTTCAAGATAGAACTGCACCGTCGAGTCTATGGTCAGGACTATGCCGGAGCCGTCGACGGCGTCGTAGTAGTTTTCGTAGCCGGTGAACTTCATGTCCGTGCCGCCGGAGGTCGTGGCGCGGACGATGCGGCCGTTGGTGCCGCGCAGCGTGGACTCATACTTGGCCTCGATGCCCTCAAGGCCGGTATTTTCGCCGCCCACGAAGCCGATGACCTGCGCGGCGA
Organism: Oscillospiraceae bacterium; assembly: GCA_016287555.1. GTDB lineage: Bacteria > Bacillota > Clostridia > Oscillospirales > Oscillospiraceae > RGIG7949. The sequence goes on along the minus strand of JAEFAK010000011.1, from coordinate 11,828 downwards.
GGGTCGAATAGGGGTAATATCTCTTGCTGTCCTCGATGAGGTGGACGCTGGTCAGCCTGTTTTTTGTCTTGAATTCGAGCACCCGGTCGGAAACTTCCTTCTCGACCTTCTTGGCGACGGTCTCATACCAGGAGTCGGTGTGCTTCCACTTGGCCATGATGACGTCGTAGTCCACGCCGAGCATCTCGGAGAGATTGAGCGCTATGAACTCCGGATCCTCGCCGTTTTTGAGCATCTCGACGGGGCTTATGTAGATCGTGTCGACGCTGGAGCTGACGGCGAGCATTTTCATGTTCGTATCGTAGATAGTGCCGCGCGAAGCGGTGATGGAGGTCTCCCTCACCTGCTGCTCGACGGCGCTGCTCTGGTACTTGTCATGGTCGATTATCATGACCTTGTAGAGCTGGACGACAAGAACTATAAAAGCAACTATGCCGCACACTGCAAGCAAGAACAGTGTGCGGCCGGTATTCTGCCTTGTGGGCTTGTTGTTGGTAGAATCCATCAGTTACAGTCCCCCGGTTCGTTCCAGACCTGTCGCTAATAAATAATGCTCGAACCTACCGGAAATATTCCAGAAACTCATCTATCATCTCCGAGAGCGTACTTGCCAGAGACCGTTTTTCCGTCTCCCGCAGGATGACGGCCTGGTCTCCCGCGGCGCGGCGGACATAGGTTATCTGGTCGCCGTCGGCCTTTATCATGCCGAGCTCGCTCATAGCGTACCGCTCGACCTCGTCGAGGTCGAACGCGCCCTCGTACTGTATCTTCAGCCTTTCGCCCTCGGCGTTGAGCTGCTCGAGCGTGTCGGCGTATGCGACGTATTCCGAGCTGAGCTCCGAGAGCTTCATAAAGCTCGCCACCACCATGAACATCAGCGCGAGGACGAGCACCGTCCCCAGCACGGCGAAGGGAGATACCGCCGGACGCGGCCGGGCCGCGGTGCCTATGCTTACCTTTGCGTCGTCTCTTGTTCTCGGGTGCCGTTCGTGAGGATCGCGCGCGGGTTCCTCGATCTCCGGCTCCTGTGCCGGGATCGCGTCGAAATCATATGCGAGACTTCCGTACGCGTAGAGATCGAATTCGTCGTCCATCGTCTGTCCTCATGTCCTTTCCGCGACGCGGAGCTTCGCGCTCCGGGCCCGCGGATTTATCTCGAGCTCGGCCTCGCCGGCCGTTATCGGCTGCCGCCCGACGCTCCTGAGCGTCTGAACGAAGCCGCATACGCAGACCGGAAGGTCCGGGGGGCAGGTGCAGCCCCTTTCGCGCTTTCTTATCGCATTCTTTACGAGCCTGTCCTCGAGGGAATGGAAGCTTATTATCGCCAGCCTGCCGCCCGGGGCGAGCAGGTCCGGCGCGGTATCGAGCAGCTGCTCCAGCGCGCCGAGCTCGTCATTGACGGCTATGCGCAGGGCCTGAAAAACTCTTTTGGCCGGGTGCTGCTTTTCGCGCAGCGCCGCGGCGGGCATCGCGCCCTTTATTATCTCGACGAGCTCCCCCGTCGTCAGTATGGCGGCCTCGGAGCGCCTTTTGACTATCGCGGCGGCGACGCGGCGGGAATACCGCTCCTCGCCGTACGTATAGAAGATGCGCGCGAGCTCGTCCTCCGTCTCCTCCGCTATGAGGTCGGCCGCCGTACGGCCGGAGGACCTGTCCATCCGCATATCCAGCGGAGCGTCCGCCATATACGAAAAACCTCTTGACGCCTCGTCGAGCTGAGGCGAGGAAACGCCGAGGTCAAAGAGCATGCCGTCGGCCTTCTCTATGCCGAGGCCGGAAAGGATCGAAGCGACGTCGCGGAAATTGCCGCGGACGGGCGTGAAGCATTCGAAGCGGGCCAGCCTCTCCGACGCGGCGGCGAGCGCCGTCTCGTCGCGGTCAATGCCGATGAGCCTTCCGCCGCGGAGCCGCTCGCAGACGGCCTCGGAGTGGCCTCCCCCGCCGAGCGTCCCGTCGACGTATATCCCGCCGGGCTTTATATCCAGAGCCTCGACGCACTCTTCGAGCAGAACGGGACGGTGGCTGAACGCGGCCATTACAGGCCGAGCTCGGCGAGGCCGGCGGAGATGTTCTCGGGCGTGAGCAGCTCGGCCTCCATGGCGGCGTACTCTTCGCTGTCCCAGATCTCGGCGTGATTGGAAAAGCCGATGATCATGACGTTCTTTTTGAGCCCGATGAGGTCGCGCAGCTTCTGCGGGACGAGGACGCGGCCCTGCGCGTCGATGTCGCACTTGGCCGTATTGGCGAAGAGCATGCGCATCCTGCGCGACTCGGCCAGCGGCTTCGCGTCGACCTTGGCGCAGAAGGCCTCCCAGCTGGAGGTCGAATAGACGGAGAGGCAGTGATCTATGCTCAGCGTCACGTAGCATACGTCGCCGAGCTCCTCGCGGAGCTTGGCCGGGATAAAGAGCCTGCCCTTGGCGTCGATGCTGTGGGAATATTCGCCTGTCACTCCGCTCACCTCTCCTTCTCAGATCTGCGGCTCGTTTTTGTGGGTTTTGGGTGGAAAATTAGACACTTCTCCCCACATCGCTCCACTTATAGGGTTATTATAACGAATTTTCAGCAAATTGCAATAGGTTAAATAAAAAAATTATGTAAATCAAAAACTTTTTTGCACCTTCCGGGGCCCGTCAGCGCGCGCAGAGTTTCCGCGGCGTTGACGGAGCGCCTTTTTGATAGTATATTGGATGTGCAAAAGCTCTCCCCGCGGCTTCGCCGGCGGCCGAAAAGGCTGTCGGGCGCATATTCGCCGGAAGGTCATTCGGCGGCCTTCGCCCGGCGCGGGCAGGCACGCTCAAGGCGCCGCCATGCCTTAGCCTCCGCTTTCCCCTTCCGCGGCGCCGCGCCCGCGAAGGGGCGGGAGCTCCCAGCGAGCAGGCGCGGATATGTAAACCGCCGAATTTCTGCTTGTCCGGCGGCGCGCGGCATGGTATAATGATTTATTGATCCAAGATCCAAACGGCAAAAAATGGGGCGCCGCCCCGGGCAAGGAGGTGTCCCGCATGACGGCATACAATCCCAATACCCACGCATGGCTGCTCCAGGGCGGGACCGCCGCCGAGCGCGAAAAGCTCTCTTCAGAGATAGCCGCTGCCGCGGTATGCCGCGGGAGCGAGCCTCCCTGCGGGGTCTGCCCGGCCTGCGTCAAGGCCGCGAAGGGCCTCCACCCGGATATCATCCGATTAGAGCGCGAGGAGGACAAGGCCTCCATCCTCGTCCGGCAGATACGCGCGCTGAGCGAGGACGCGGCGATCGCTCCCAACGAAGCCGACCGCAAGGTCTATATCATCCCCGAGGCGGACAAGCTCAATCCGCAGGCGCAGAACGCCTTTCTCAAGCTCCTTGAGGAGCCGCCGAAGGGCGTGTGCTTCGTCCTTTGCGCGGCGGGCATAGGCTCGCTGCTGCCGACGGTGCTCTCGCGCTGCACGCGCGTCAGGCTCCGCGGCGAGGAGGCGACGGAGCCCTCCCCCCTGCTGGACGCGGTCGTCCGCGGGAGCGAACCCGATAAGATAATGGCGGCGCTCAGCTTCGAAAAGCTCGACAAGGCTTCCGTCTCCGACGCGCTGACCGCCCTCTGGCGCGGCCTCGCAGACGAGGCGCGGAGGGCCCCCGATCCGGCCGGGCGCGAAAAGCTGGCCGATCTGGCCGACTTCGTCGCCGACCTGCGGGAAAAGGCGGCGTTTCTCAGCGCGGGGAGCGTATCGGGCCTTCTGGCCGCAAGACTTATCCAATCCGACAAATGAGGTAAAAAGCATGACTGAAGTCGTCAGCATACAGTTCCGCGGACGCGGAAAGACATATTATTTCGACCCGAACGGCCTCGCCCCGGCGGACGAACAGCCCGTCATAGTCGAGACTGCGAAGGGCCTTGAATACGGCATTTGCGTCCGGGGCGTGCACGCCGTCGCGGACGAGACGGTCGTCCAGCCGCTCAGGCCGCTCATCCGCATAGCGACCGACGCGGACAAGGCTCTCTTCGAGGCAAATCTCGAAAAGGAGAAAAAGGCCTTCGACGTCTGCACGGAGCGCATCGCGGCCCACGGGCTCGACATGAAGCTCGTCGACGTCGAATACGGCTTCGACGGCAGCAAGATACTCTTCTTCTTCACGAGCGACGGGCGCGTGGACTTCCGCGCGCTGGTCAAGGATCTCGCCGCCATATTCCGCACCCGCATCGAGCTTCGCCAGATAGGCGTGCGCGACGGGGCGAAGATGCTCGGCGGGCTGGGTATCTGCGGGCGGCCCTTCTGCTGCTCGACCTTCCTCGACGACTTCCATCCCGTCTCGATAAAGATGGCCAAGTCGCAGTCCCTCTCGCTCAACCCCGCGAAGATAAGCGGCACCTGCGGGCGGCTGATGTGCTGCCTGAAATATGAGCAGGAGGCCTACGAATATCTGATCCGCAGCTCCCCGAAGGAGGGCAGCGTCGTCGACACGCCGGCGGGCAAGGGCGTCATAACCGACCTCAACCTGCTGCGCCGCACCGCGAAGGTCAGGCTCGACGACCCATCCGAGACGACGCTGCAGACCTATCCGCTCAGCCGCCTCGGCTATACGCTCAACGGCAGCTACGTCGAGCCGGAGCCCGAACCCGAGCCGGAGCCCGAGCCCTCCGGCGAGTGGGACTTCCCCGAGTATCCCGCTCCCGAGGAGCCCAGGCCGGAGCGCCGCAGGCAGAGCGGAAGGCAGGCCGAGAAGAAGGACGGCAGGCAGAGCGAAAAGAAGGCCGCCGCGCCGGAAAAGGCCGAGCAGGCCGAGAAGCCCGAGGGCGAACGCAAGAGCTCCGAGCACAAGCCGCGCCGCAGAAGCAGGCACCGCGGGCCGCGTCCGCAGGGAGCGGAGAAGGCCGGCGAGAAAAAGGCCGAGGCACCGAAGCAGGAGGCCGCCCCGAAGCAGGAGGCCGCCCCGAAGCAGGAGCCGAAGTCCGGCTCCTCCTCCCGCAAGCGCAGGCATCGCCGCGGCCCCCGCCCCGAAAACAGTCAGCAGTAAACGAAACGGCAGGTCGAAGCGACCTGCCGTTTTTGCGCCAAAAAAAGCCTTCCCGGAGCCGGGGAGGCTTTTTTGGCGATATCATACGGCGCGGCGTCCTCCCGCGAGCTGCGGCAGAGGCGGGACGTCAGCGGCGCGATGTGGGCATCGCGCCCTACGCGCCTCCCTTCGGTCCTGCGGATATGGAGCTCCGCTCATCCGGCTCGCTGCTCCCTCGTTCTTCCTCGTCGATGGAGCATTTGCAAAAGAAAAGCCCCTCCGAGATACGGAGGGGCTTTCAAGCGTCTTAGATCAAGGTTTATTGACAACACGGACAATGCACTCAAGTGTCTTGTCATCAACTGTAACTGTAATTGTAGCTCTGCCTTCAGACACCGCCTTAACGTTACCGTTGGAATCAACGGTCGCGATTCCGGATGCATTCGAGCTAAACGTCGGTGTTCCGGTCGCACCGGAGACTTTAAGGGTGAAAGCATCCCAGCCGGATTTTGCAAGGTTAAGTGTGACATCAGTATGACTAAGCTTTATCTCCGGGGCCGCGGACGGAGTCGGGGACGGGCTGGTCGTCGGATTGGGGCTCGTCCCGGGGGCGGGGCTCGTGCTCGGAGCGGTGCCCGGGGTCGTCGGCTCGGTCGGCGTGATGGGCACTATGGCGTCGGCCGTGACGCGGACGATGCACTTGGCCTGCTTGCCGCCCGCCATGGCGACGACGTTCGTCGTGCCGCGGTTGATGGCGGTGACCATGCCGGTCTCGCTGATGATGGCGACGGACTCATCCTCGGAATACCACGTTATCTCAGCGCCGGAGGCGGCGGGCGACGTCGTCGCCGTCATCTGCCACTGCGCGCCGACGGCGTTGAGCGTGAAGTCGGTGCGGTTGAGCGTGATGGAGGTGACGGTCGGGGTCGGGGTCGGAGTCGGAGTCGGTGTGGGCGTCGGGGTCGGGGTCGGAGTCGGGGTCGGATCCGGCGTCTGCGACGTGATGCCGCTGTCGGGGTCTATCAGGCTGCTGCTCGTCTTGGGATTGTCGTCCCTGCCGTCCTTGCCGTCTTTGTTTCTGAGCGCGTTGGCGACAAGCAGGATAACAGCTACAAGGATTATGACGAGGATGATGGCGCCGACGATGAGCTGCCAGTTCTGGCTGGACTTGGACGAACCGGAGCTGCCCTCGGCCTTCCTGTCGTTATTGGTCTTGCGGGCGCCGCAGTACGGGCACCTGCTCCTTATGGAGGAGTAGCGCCTGTCGCATCTGCCGCATTTAACTTCCTTAAAGAGTCCCATGTGCGTCCTCCTTGAACGAAATTGATATATATGCAGTTCACATAATGTCTTTCTATGATTTTAATCCTGTTTTCGACTTTCGTCAACGATTATTTTTACTTTTTGTTACTTTACGTCAAAAAGACGCACGCTGCGGGCAAAAAGTTCCCGTCACTCCGGAATTACCTGCTCCAGGACGGCGTCGGACGCGCCCGTCCCGCTCACGCGCAGGTAGTACACCTCGCCGAACTCGAGCTCGAGCGGCACGGGCGCCCCGCAGCTTATGCCCACGCCGTCATAACCTATGAGGATGACGCGAGCGGTGACGTTCATGCCCTTTTTGAGGTCCTCCTCCTTGAGGCGGAAATTGACGACGTCGCCGGCCTTGTAGCCGCCCTGCTCCTTCTGGGCTATCCTCGTCCCGGCGCTGAGGCCGTTGACGCTCCACTGGAATTCGAGCTTCTTGCCGACGAGCTCGCCCGCGACCTCGACGGATATGACGACGTTGTAGCTGCGGCTGAGCTTTTCGGCCTCGGTCTTCTTCTTGCAACCGGAAAAAAGCGACAGCGCGAGGATGAGCGCGAGCACGAGCGCGGCGGCTCTTATGGGCTTTCTCATATCTTCTCGAACACCTCCGCTCCGTGCTTGCAGACGGGACACACAAAGTCGGCGGGGAGCTCCTCGCCCTCGTATATATAGCCGCAGACCGTGCAGCGCCAGCCCTTGGTCTCCGCCGGGGCGGGCTTTTTGGGCTTTATCTCGCTCTGATAGCGCTCGTAGGTCAGGCTCTCGGCGTCGGAGAGCTTGACGGTGTCGGTCACTTCGCCGATGAACAGGGTATGGCTGCCGAGGTCCATGGAGTCGACGACCTTGGCGGAAAAGACGGCGTTGGCAAACTGCGGGAAGTACGCGAGACCGTTGTCGGTGCGCTTGAACCAATAATCCTTCAGCTTGTCGGTATCGCGCCCGCTCTGGAAGCCGAACTGCTCAAAGGCGGAAAACGGCGTGTCCCTGTCCAGCACTGAGACGTTGAAAACGCCCGTGCGGGAGATCATCTCGCGGGTATAGTTCGTGTTGATGACGGCGACCGAAAGGCGGACGGGATCGGACGCGGCCTGCTGGACCGTATTTACGACGCAGGCATTGTCCTTGTCCCCCTCGCGCGCCGAGAGCAGGAAGAGGCCGTAGGTCAGCTTGTATATCGCTTTCTTATCCATGAGTATCCCTCCGAGATACGTATTTTCCCCACTATTTTACACCAAGCGCCGCGCCTTGTCGATAGCATTCTTGCAAAGGCGCGGCGGCCGTGTTATCCTTAAAAAAAAGAAAACGGAGGCCGCTATGGACGCTCTGATAGAAAAAATACTTCAAAAGGACAATCCCACCGTCGCGGGGCTCGACCCGAGGCCGGCGCATCTGCCGCCGGAGCTCAGGGAGCTCCCGCCCGACGAGGCCTATCTTAAATTCAATCTCGGGCTCATCGACGCGCTGGCCGACGTCGTCCCGGCGATAAAGCCGCAGGCCGCCTGCTACGAGGCTCTCGGCGCGGCGGGCGTCGCCGTTCTGGAAAAGACGATAGCCGCGGCGCGCGGGGCGGGGCTCTACGTCATCTCCGACGCCAAGCGCGGCGACATAGGCTCCACGGCCGAGGCCTACGCCGAGGCCTGGCTCGGAGACGGACCGCTCGGCTCGGACGCGGTCACGGTCAACCCCTATCTCGGCTCGGACGGCATACTCCCCTTCCTCGCCTCCGGGCGGGATATCTTCGCCCTCGTCAAGACCTCCAACCCCTCCTCCGCCGAGCTGCAGGATCTCGACTGCGGCGGCGAGCCGCTCTATATGCGCGCGGCGAGACTGCTGGAAAGGCTCGGCGCGGAGAGCGTCGGCGAGTTCGGCTATTCCCGCATAGGCGCCGTCGTCGGAGCGACGCACCCGGAGGAGCTGACGAAGCTGCGGGCGCTGTTTCCGAATACGTTCTTCCTCGTCCCCGGCTACGGGGCGCAGGGCGGCGGCGCGGCCGACGTCGCGGGTGCCTTCGACGGGCGCGGGCTCGGCGCGGTGATCAATTCCTCGCGCGGGATAATCGCCGCCTGGAAGAAGACCGGCGGCGACTGGAAGGACGCGGCGAGGGCCGAAGCGCTCTCGATGCGCGCCGCCCTTCGCGCCGTCAGAAAATAGTTTGCGCGACGTGTTGATTTTTCAGCGCGCTTCGTGATATAATCAAATAAGATAAAGTCAAAGGAGGTGGTCACGATCAAAAATTGCACCAACTGTGACTGGAAGCTTATCGCAAAGATAGCCGCCGCCGTTCTCGCCGTGGCCGCTGTCGTCGCGCTGGTCCTCATCTTCCGCGACGATATCAAGCGCTTCCTGACCAACGTCAAGGAGAAGATCGAGTCCAAGAAGGAGATCTGCTGCCCGGAGCTCGAGGATTTCGAGGATATCTGAGCAAGTAAGTGACCGGTCCGGCCCCGCAGGGGTCTGAAAAACCCGCCCGATGGAGTCCATCGGGCGGGTTTTTATATCGTTTCGCTTATCTGGAATAGCAGATGCGGGACTGCTTGTAAAGCTCGTCGCGGAAGGCGCGCGGCAGGCCCATATTGGAGTAGATGTTGAGGATACTGGGCTTTGCGGGATCGCAGAATTTCTCGCAGTACTCGTCCGCGGACTTGCGCAGCTCGTCATCGGACATGGAGGGATCGCAATTGGACGGGATGACGCCGACGAGGATCTTGTCGCCGTAGAGCTCGTAGATCTTCTGGGTGTCGTTCATGGGCTGGCCGCTCCATGCGTCCCAGCCGGCCTTGATCATGTTCGGGACCTGCTTGAGGGCCATGCCGCAGGAATGGAGGTCGGTGAACCTGCCTCTGGAATGGAGGTAGTCATTGACCTTGCGCATATAGGGGACGATCATCTCCTCGCAGACGTCGGGCGCGAAGAAGGTCTCCCTCTGGGAGCCCCAGTCGTCATGGATGCAGAAGCCGTCTATCTGCGGGAAGACGTCGAGGTATCTGCCGAGGAGCTTGATATAGAAATCGGAGAGTTTGTCGAAGAAGGCCTTGACGGCGTCCTGCTGGTCCTCGTCGATGAGGGCCATGGCGGCGCCCTCGAACTCCATGAAGGATATCAGGCGCTCGTACCAGCCGTTGAGGACCCAGCAGCAGATATAGGAGTCGGTATCGAGGAACTTCTCATTGAGCTTTGCCGAGCCCTCCCAGTCCCACGTGTCGATATCGGGGAACTTGACGATCTTTTCCCAGTCGTTCATATCCTCGATAAGGGGCGCGCCGGGGCGGACCATGGAGCCGCCGACCTTGGGCACGTACTCCCATTCGACGCCGAACATGTCGGGCACGGGATCGGTCGTATAGGTATGGCGCTGGGCCTCGACGCAGAGCGCGCGGGCGATGTTGTCGGGGTTGACCGACGGGAGGAACATCTGCTGCTCGGAGTGGGTGATCTGCCAGAGGGGCTTGCGGGCCATGGCGGCCTTCATGCCCTCCTTGGGGGAAACGGGGTAGCTGTAGACCGGGGTGCCGGGCTTGCCTGCGAAGCCGGGCTTTTCATAGGCGATCTTCAGCTCCGCGGGATCAAATTTGGGGATTGCCATTGTATATATCTCCTTCCATCCTTCATGGACTGATAGCTTTTTAATAGATTTTATAGGAAAACGGCGCTGAATGCAAGTATGGCGGCGGCAAATTAAGATTGTTTTTCCGCCGCGCGGATGCTATTATGATAAAAGAAACAAAGCGCCGGAGGAATATCCATGAAAGCTTTCGTCATAGACGTTTCAAAGTGCAACGGCTGCCACAACTGCCAGCTCGCCTGCAAGGACGAGTTCGTCGGCAACGACTGGCCCCCCTATTCCCGCCCGCAGCCGCAGACCGACCAGTTCTGGTGCAAGGTCGTCGAGCACACGGAGGGGACCGTCCCCAAGGTAAAGCTGCACTATGTGCCGCGCCTGTGCAACCACTGCCGCAACGCGGAGTGCATGGACGTGTGCCCGACGGACGCGATATACCGGCGCGACGACGGCTTCGTCCTCATCGACCCCGAAAAGTGCGTCGGCTGCGCCGCATGTCAAAACGCCTGCCCCTACGGCGTCATCTATTTCAACGACGCCCTCGGCATCTGCCAGAAGTGCACCGGCTGCGCGCATCTTCTCGACGCGGGCTATAAGCTCCCCCGCTGCGTTGAAAACTGCCCGACGGACGCCATCGTCTTCGGCGAGGAGGAAGAGCTCGCCGACCTCATACGCGGGGCCGAGGTCCTCAAGCCCGAGACGGGCTGCCGCCCGCGCGTATACTACCGCAACATCCCCGGCAAGTTCATCGCGGGGACGGTCTACGACCCCGTCGAAAAGGAGGTCGTCATCGGGGCGCGCGTCTTCGCCGTCACGGGCGCGAAGGTCGTCGAAACGGTCACGGACTCCTTCGGAGATTTCTGGCTCAAGGACCTCGCCGTCGGCTATTTCGACGTGACGATAGACGCCCCCGGCTTCAAGCGCAAAAACTTCTTCAAGGTGGACACGGGCAAGAGCGTCAACCTCGGCGATATCCCGCTCGAGAGAGAATAAAAGAAAAGCGAAGACCGGACTGCTTATCCAGCAGTCCGGTCTATTTTTCGTCTTATCCGAGAAGCGCAGTCAGTCTTTTCGCCGCCTCGCGCGTGTCCTCGGGGGTGCCGAAGGTCGAAAATCGGAAATAGCCCTCGCCGCAGGCCCCGAAGCCCTCGCCCGGCGTCCCGACGATCTGCGCCTCATTGAGCAGGAAGTCGAAAAACTCCCAGCTGCCCATGCCGCGCGGGCATTTGAGCCAGATATACGGCGCGTTTCTGCCTCCGCAGTACCATATGCCGAGACCGTCGAGCGCGTCCGTGAGGACGCGGGCGTTGTTTTTATATACCCTGATGTTTTCGCGTATCTGGCGCTGACCCTCCTCAGTGAAGACGGCGGCGCCGCCCTTCTGGATTATATAGGATACGCCGTTGGTCTTGGTCGTGCGGTTGCGGACCCACATCTCGTTCAGGCTCATGCCGCAGCGGACGAGAGCCCCGGGGATGACAGTATAGCCGAGCCGAGTGCCCGTAAAGCCCGCCGTCTTCGAGAGCGAGCATATCTCTATGGCGCAGGTCTCCGCGCCGCTTATCTCAAAGATGCTGTGCGGGAGGGCTTCGTCCTCGATGAAGGCCTCGTAGGCCGCGTCGAAGAGGATGACGGAGCCGTGCGCGTTGGCGAAATCGACCCAGCGGCCGAGCTGCTCGCGGGAGAATACGGCGCCGGTCGGGTTGTTCGGCGAGCAGATATAGAGGACGTCCGCCGCGTATCTTTCGTCCGGCTCCGGGAGAAAGCCGTTTTCCTCGCCCGAGGGCAGATGTATTATCCTTCTCCCCGCCATGACGTTGGCGTCGACATAGGCGGGGTATGCGGGCTCGATGACGAGCGCGCTGCTGCCCCGGTCGAAAAGGTCGAGTATGTCGCCGAGCTCGTCGCTCGCGCCGCTTGAAACGAAGACCTCGTCGGCGGAAAGCTTTACTCCGCGACGGCGGTAATGAGCCGCTATCGTCTCGCGCAG
>JAEFAK010000197.1 GCA_016287555.1 Oscillospiraceae bacterium | reverse complement strand
TCCGACGAGGTCCCCGACTGGGTGACGGAGGAGGACGCGGAGCTTCTGCGCGCCCGTCTCGCCTCGCCTGAGAGCGCCGACGCCGCGCTCGTCAGGGAGATATGCGCCCTCGAGCCCGCCGAGCCCTGGCGCGTCATAGCCATAACGTTCACCAACAAGGCCGCGGGCGAGCTCAAATCCCGCCTTGAGGCCATGCTCGGCGAGGGCGCCGCGGACATATGGGCTTCGACGTTCCATTCCGCCTGCGTGCGCATACTCCGCCGCGACATAGAGCGCATACCCGGCTTTGATTCCAACTTCACCATCTACGATACCGACGACTCCCAGTCCCTCATGCGCCGCATCCTCAAGGACCTCGATATCGATGAGAAGGTCCTCCCGCCGAGAAGCGCGCTTGCCGCCATAAGCGCCGCCAAGGACGCCATGAAGGACGCGGAGACCTTCGCCGCCGAGGCGGGCTACGACGCGCGCAAAAAGCTCATAGCCGGGGCGTATCTGGAATACTCAAAGCGCCTGCGCGCCGCCGACGCGCTCGACTTCGACGATCTGATCCTCTTCACCGTCCGCCTGCTGACGGAGGATGAGGAGGTGCGCGATTACTGGCAGCGCCGCTTCAAATACGTTCTCGTCGACGAGTATCAGGATACGAGCATGCTGCAGTATAAGCTCGTCGCGCTGCTCGCGGGCGGGCGGAACAACATCTGCGTCGTCGGCGACGACGATCAGAGCATCTACAAATTCCGCGGCGCGACGATAGAGAACATACTCTCCTTCGAGGAGCAGTTCGACGCCGCGCGGACCATACGCCTTGAGCAGAATTACCGCTCGACAGGCCATATCCTCTCCGCCGCCAACGCCGTCATCGGCCACAACACCGCCCGCAAGGGCAAGGAGCTCTGGACGAAGAACCCGACGGGCGACCGCATCCTCATCCACCGCGCCGAGAACGAGCAGGAGGAGTCGCGCTACGCCGTTTCCGTCATGCAGAAGGCTTTCGGCCGCGGCGCGAACTGGCGCGATTTTGCCGTGCTTTACCGCATGAACGCGCAGGCCAACCAGATGGAATTCGCGCTCAAGCGCGCGGGCATCCCCTATAAGGTCGTCGGCGGGACGCGCTTTTTCGACCGCGCCGAGATAAAGGACATGCTTTCCTATCTCTGCCTGATCGCCAATCCGAACGACGATCTGCGCCTGACGCGCATCGTGAACGTCCCCGCGCGCAAGATAGGCGCAAAGACGCTCGATACGGTCCGCGAGACCGCCTCGGCAAACGGGATATCCATGCTGGAGACGATGGCGCGCTCGCTCGAATTCGAGGAACTTCGCTCCGCCTCGCCGCGCCTTACCGCGTTTTCCGATATCATATCCGGGCTTCGAGGCGCGGCCGTGCCGCTCGACGAGCTGTATGACCTCGTGCTCGAGAAGACGGGCTACAAGGCCATGCTCGAGGAGAAGGACGACCAGGAGAGCGTGACGCGCCTTGAAAACGTCATGGAGCTCAAAAGCTCCATCGTGACCTACATGGCCGAAAACGAGAACGCGGACCTTGACGGCTTCCTCGCCGAGGTCGCCCTCTTTACGGATATCGACCGCTACGACGCCGAGACCGACTGCGTGACGCTGATGACGATGCACTCGGCCAAGGGGCTGGAGTTCCCGAACGTCATAATCATCGGCGCCGAGGACGGCATCTTCCCCGGCCTTCGCGCCATAGGCGACGAGGACGAGCTCGAGGAGGAGCGGCGCCTGTGCTACGTCGCCATGACGCGCGCAAAGGAGCATCTGTATATCCTCGCCGCGCGCCAGCGCATGCTCTTCGGGCATACCTCGGCAAATCCGCTCTCGCGCTTCGTCGACGAAATTCCGGACGAGGACGCGGAAAAGCCGGCCGCGCCCGTGAAATTCGAATCGCACGGCTCATACTATCCCGAGCAGAGGCAGCCTTCCCGCGCCGCATCCTACCGCTCCTATTCCGAGCCGGCCGCGCCGAAAAGACCCGCCGCAAGGCCGGGCTACTCGACGAGGCCCGCCCCGAAGCAGACCTCGCTGGAGCTCGTCTCCGGCGACAGGGTCGAGCATACCGCCTTCGGCCCGGGGATAGTGCTCTCAGTCAAGCCCGCGGGCGGGGACGCGCTGCTGGAGATCGAATTCGAAAAGTCCGGGGTGAGGCGGCTCATGAAGAACTTTGCCTCGGAGTACCTTAAAAAGCTGTGAAGAAGGGGAGACTGTTCGGCGCCGCCGCCATGCTTTTCGCGACGCTCATATGGGGCTCGTCCTTCGTCGTAATGAAGGACACGCTCGACGACGTCAGGCCGCTCATGCTGCTTGCCGCGCGATTTGCGATAGCCTCGGCCGTGCTCTCGCTCGTGTGCATCCCGCGCTTTAAGAAGCTCGACTCGGCGACGCTCGGCCACGGGGCCCTCATGGGGCTCCTGCTCGGCTCGGCGTACATTCTCCAGACCTACGGCCTCGTCTGGACGACGCCGGGAAAAAACGCCTTTCTGACGACGTTTTACGTCGTGCTCGTTCCTTTCATGTACTGGGCGACGGACAGAAAGAGGCCTGACGCCTACAATATCGCCGCGGCTGTGCTCTGCGTCGCGGGAGTAGGCTTCCTCTCGCTCGCTCCGGGCGACGGGACGGGGATACACCTCGGAGATCTGCTGACTCTTGCCTGCGGCGTGCTCTACGGCGGACACATCGTCGCCGTGCGCCGCGCGACCGGGGGCGGACGCGACGTCATGCTCCTGACCTGGATGCAGTTTCTCACGGCGGCGGTCATATGCCTCGCCGGTACCCTCATATTCGAAGGCAGGCCCGCCATTCCGGCCGGGCGGCCGCTCTGGTCGATAGTCTATCTCGGCCTTGCCGCCACCGCGCTGGGGCTCTTCCTGCAAAACTGGGGGCAGGAGCGCGTCCCGCCCTCTCCGGCTTCGGTCATCCTCTCTTTCGAGGCCGTGTTCGGCGCCGCCTTTTCCCTCGCGCTGGGCTACGACGAGCCGAAGCCGCGCCTGTTCATCGGCTTCGCGCTTATGTTTCTCGCCGTCATCGTCTCCGAGGTCAAGCCCTTCAGGAAGCGAAAGCCCGGCCCGTAACGCCTCCTTCAGCCTCCGCGTAAAATGGTACGCGGAGGCTTTTTTCTTTGGAGGTTCGATATGCGCAAATACAATAAGTACAGAAAAAGCGCCGGCGCTCTTTCGATAGCGCTCGGCGCGTCGCTTATCATGTCGCTCGTGCTTCCGCCGGGCTTCTGGTTCTTCCTGGCGGGCCTGCTGCTGATAGCCTGCGGCGTCTGCGCATGCAGACGCAGGTAATTTTTGATCGGTCCGGCGAATATACTTCCCTGTAAGATCAAACGAGAAGGGAAGTACGTCTTATGGATAT